>CAZOUJ010000013.1:17967-19192 GCA_964582955.1 uncultured bacterium | reverse complement strand
TGGTCTGAACAAAGTCCCCTGCCTCTATCTGATAGAGGTATACACCAGCACTAACCGACTTACCAAATGAGTCTTTAGCGTTCCATTGGATTGACTTGAAGCCAGCTTTCTGGTTTGAACTAACCAACGTGGCAACCTCAATACCCAACATATCAAATATGGCAAGTCTTACATGGCTGTCCTTCGGTATGTCATAACTTAAAGTCGTAATAGGATTGAATGGATTGGGAAAGTTCTGGTGCAGTGTAAATATATTAGGTACTACTGCTATGAGTTCTAATGTAAATCTTTCTGCTGATGGGATTGTAATCTCACCTGAGCTTTCTAAGATGTAGTCTTTACCACTTTCGGATGTTAGTAACCAGTTCTTGTTCTCACCAATATCTACCTTAATTTCATAGCCAATAGTAAGAGTCTCACTTGTGGGCATTACTTCTATTTCTCCGTAGTCTTTAACCAATTTCCAGCCATCCTTAAACCGCGCATCAAAAGCTCCTGGTGGTGGTTTTGGAGGCATACTGTATCTGAATTGCTCCTTTAAAGGAACATCTTTACCGAAGTATAATGTTGTATTATTCAACACCAGTGTGTTCGTATCTTCAAGTTTCTGACACGTTATAATACGCCCTGAAGGAGCTGAGGAAGACAAAGTGATTTCTCCATCACCGGTGCTCCTGACCCAATAACCGTACCCTGGGACCATTGTTTCCACCAATGTATATCCCTCTTCTTCAAATCCATAAACCGTACCGGGAATGATGAGATTATCAGAATCAATAATTGCGTTTATATCCAGTGGGTAGGAAATTCCAGAAATAAGATTCCAACCCTCAGTGAGGGAAAGGGTAATATCATCAATGGGCAATCCTGTTATGACACTGTTTCCGATTTGAGAAAATCTAAGCAAATAACCGGTTCCTAACTCCATATCAGTTTCCAGTTCATAACCACCATCAAATGAATATAAAGTAAATGGAATGGCATCAGGGAACAGGGATTCATAATGGGCATCTTCCAAATTCACCGGGAGACCTACCATGTTCCAGTCAGCCATATATTCTACAGTAACTTGAAGTTCAGATGGTCCGGAAGATGTAGAGGCTGGAAAGATGATATAATCAACAAAGGCTGCATCTTCATCAAGATACGTACCTCCGTCGCTTCCGTCTTTAACATATGCCCAAGAAAATGTGTGCAGTCCTAAGGTAACAGGGTGCGAAACATG
>CAZOUJ010000013.1:0-17957 GCA_964582955.1 uncultured bacterium | reverse complement strand
AATATCACCATCTATTGAAAAAATGAGACCATCATAGAAAAAATCTCCAGAGGGACTGTATTCACATGCCACACGGTAATAAAAACTGATCTCATCATCCTCGATCACATCCATCGTTATATGCATTATGGAAGCTTGGTTGTGAGTGATCTCTGCTGACCTTGCACTGAATAACCCGCTATAGTACTCGTCTGAATCCAATCCCCATTCTGCATTGGCAAGCGTATCCACAATGTTGTAGTCCTCTATAGGGTTTACTCCAGGCCATTGAATGTTGTATCCGGAGAATCCCCACGGATAAGAGGTAAATCCGCCACTTTCAAAATCTTCAAGAGCCAATCCTACGGTCACGATGAATGAACCGGTGTTTGTATAATTATTATCAGCGGTAACTGCCATATCAAAAATGACTCCCTCTCCCAGTGGTATATTTGAGGATGCAGACACTGCATAAGAAACAACGCCTGTTGAATTATCTTCTATTTCACCGAGTTGATCCTGGTTTTCATTAATGGTAATATTCGGATTATCGCAGGAAAGCAGAGCGTTGATATTGTCACCATCTGCTCCCCCTAAATTACTGAGTGTCACATTGAGGTCTGCAGTCTCACCAGGATCAAGATTTCCATTGCCATTATCATCATTTGTTACAGAAAATCCACCAACAGAAATGAGCGGTGCATATGCCGTTAAGGACATTGTCTCTTCCCATGTTTCTCCGGAAGATTGAATATTTGCTAAAAGTTGAAAATAGTGTTCATCCGGCACTTCTGTAGAAACTGAAAATGTACAGGCGGAAGAAACCGTCGTAGTTGAATTTGGAGCGATACTCCCAAAAGATGCGGAACCATTCTCAATTTCAATAAATGTATCATCAGATGTGAAATAACCCATTACATTTGCTGCAGTTTCTATACCAATATTCTCCAGGGTAACTGATAGAGTGACATCTTCACCAAATTCAATTATATCATCATCACTTGTAGTTACAGAATAATCCGACACAACAAGAAAAGGTCCACTGGGTGCAATGACGGAAACCGGTTCAATTTTGGTCACCCGGTTGTACCCTGTTACCGTCAGAGTTAATTCTGTGGGAGAATCCGGTGGTGGAGATAAAACAACAACCACATCTCCTGATTCGTCTGTGTATCCCGATCCCAGCAAAGTTCCATTGTCCGAAATGGCAACCAGGGCATCAGGCACGTTGGTGATTACTTCATATCCTTCATCCCCAATAAACAGTGTTCCGGTGTGCGACGTCGAGATCTGCATAGGAATGTCAGAACGTACATCCAAAGATGCATCGCCAAAAATGATCCACGTTAAAAACATATCAATTCCAGATGAGCCATACACATCCATCATATTGCAGGAGCCGTTGTACCAGAGTCCGCCTATGGTATATTTTTTATCCAAAGGCTGGTTGTTTGAATAATTATATCCTACCAAAAGATCCATTGTATGATCTTGGGCTCTCATAGGTTGGTTCCAATATTGATTTACCGTTGATCCATAAAAAGCAACTGCCCCTGTAGGTGCTCCAGAACTATTATTGGTTGCTCTCATCCATGTTTCTGCAAAACATGTATTATTTTCAAAAGATCCATTGACACAGCCTACTGAAATAACGTGGGGTAGCTCCCAGTCATTTTCAAGATTGTTCACTTGATTTATATTTAATGATGCACCATTACCCCAGGAGGTGACAGAGCCATGTCCTGTATAGTTTATAATACCTCTGCCACTATTAATAGCATCAATCCCCTGTTGGTCACTACCGCTTGGATCATAAATCTGTCCAATTTCTGAATAGGTATAATCCAATAATTTGTCTCTTATCACATCAAGATGTTGGTTATCATACTCCCCATCATCACCGGGCCCTTGATTTGAACCTATTCCAATTCCTTTATGAAGCCACGATCCTTCTGTTATATCCCGTTCATAATGTATCGTTCTTTCCACTTGTGTCTGAACGTGAGCCAAACTTGAAGCAGAAAATCTGCCTACAAATATTTCCGGGTAGGAATCATTTCCGTCCAAAAGAGCAAAACTCGGGTCTGACCCTCCACCACCTCCATTGGATACTATGATGGTGGGAACCTGAGCATGGTCACCAACAAGCTGTACAAAACAGAGGTCTGAATCAGAATCATATTCGGATTGAATAAAGTTTTTTATTCCAGTGGAATTAGACCCCATTTCATATACATCATATAGATCGGTTTGAATTCCCTTCTGGTTTTTCCAATCCACATAAGGTTGTACCGCATCCATAAAGTCTCCGTATGCAATGACGATCATCCGTCCCCGTTCCTCAACAGTATCATATCGTGTCCTGTCATAATTGATGAAATGTTCAGAATATAATTGGGTAAAATGTTTATTGATTTTCTCGGTTTCACGGGTTTTAACATTTTGGTCATCTACACCATCTTCAATGATTTCAACTAAAATTTTTGTATAGACTCTCAGTGTATTGGAAATGGGATTGTATCGGAAAGGATAAACTGTAACCGTCATTCCCCGGATATCCCTCATTATGTATGGATCACTTAATTCAGCAAGGGTTCGTGGATAGAGTGAATTGGTTTTATACTCATCAGTTAAAGTATAAGGATTTGTTTCCGGATTGATGTTTCTGGTGATACTTCCTTTTGATGGTGCCACGGTTAAATCAAATTCAGTATATTCTGTTTCAAGAATTTTTACCTTCATTTTGGCATTGTTCGGTATGATGATACTTCGCACCATTTTAGGCAACTGAGGATCACCTTTTTCAAGGAGCGTAGGTTCTCCCTGAAAATTCAAATGGAAAAACTTTTCCCCTTTAATTATGACAGAGGATTTTGTAAAATCTCCTCCGTTAAATTCTAGAACAGTTCTATATATATTTGAAGATACAAGTAGAGCACCAGGGCTATCATTATTGATAATTACCTTTTCTTCAGCAAACAAAAGAGGGATGCTTAATACAAGTAAAAATATTTTTTTCATGTTAAACTCTTCACCATTAATGATTATTCAGTAATTAGACAATTTACAGGGGTAAAACATTCCTTAAAAGGAGATTATGAGATGGTTATTTCGTACGAAAATCATTATATATATCGAGGAGGGACCAATTAATTAGTCTTATAGAGACACTATGCAACACCCATGAATATTCACGGGAATAAAAAGGATGGAATTAAAATCCGTTTTAACGATCTATTCTAGGAACATCAATTTTTGGATTTGTGAAATATTTCCTGTATCTACTTTAAGAATATATACTCCGCTGGAAAATCCATCAGCATTCCATTGTACTGTATTATTTCCAACAGGGAATTTTTCATCTATAAGCTTAGCTATCAGTTTACCAGTGATGTCATATATTTGTAGAGAAATTGAATGCTGATTATCTATCACCGTAAAAGGGATGGTTGTTATAGTATTAAAGGGGTTAGGATAGGCTGGACTTAAGGAAAAAATGATAGGAGAAATAGGAGACACTGATTTTCTTAATACAAAGGTTTTTGAATCACTACTCAATTCCAAAACCTGTGCCCCCCAACATGTTGCAATATTACTGTTTTCATCGACTATTTCCCATTTTTCCCCATCTTTAATATTACACTCTATTACCAAAGCTTGTTCATTACCCATTACCTCAATCATACAATCATCCGATCCACAAAATTTAGTATCACCGGAGAAACGAATGTCGAAGGCTCCATTGGGCGGTTTAGGGGGAAGGCTGAAGCTCAATATATCTTCATTGGATATACCAGCACCAAAATAAAGAGCTTGTTTCCCAATGGTAATTTGATGTGCGTTTTTAATATTTTGTGGGAATGCATTATTAATTCCTGAAAAAGAAAAGTTGTCAAAAGAAATTTCTCCTTCTCCTGAACTTCTCAACCAATAACCGTTTCCCGGAATCAGTTCATTCACATTCACATACCCCCCCTCAAATTCATAAATTGTCCCAGGAATAATCAGGTTTTGAGGATCATAAATATCTGCGGCAGAAATAGGAAAGGATGGTCCTGAGATTAAGTTCCAATTCGTATTTAAGAAAACAGTTAGTCCATAGGTAGGTTCTCCTGTGATAAGTGTTGTTCCAGATTGTAATAATCTTAGCCAATATCCTGTTCCAGCTATTAATTCACTTTCTTGAACATATCCTCCGGAAAAGGAATACAATGTTCCTTCAACGGACTCAGGAAAGAGTATCATATAATTTGAATTGTCAACAAATAAAGGGAGCCCAATAATATTCCAATCGGCAGCATATTCGATTATCACAGTCATTTCGTTGTTGTTATCAAAATAATCCAGTCCGTATTTCTGAGCACGGGCAATCATAACATCATTCCCCGGATAGGTATAGCTCCATTGGACACTGCCTGAAGAGTTTACTTCAAAAATATATGCATCATCCGCTTCAGTGATTAGCGTATTACCGTTCGGTTGTCTGAAAGCCCCGCTCTGAACATCTGATTGGACACTGTTTCCGGATGAATAAGTCCAAATTGATCCGTCAGGACCATAGGGCTGGTTTGTATTAATTGTATATGAACCGTCAGGATTAACCGGAGTTACCAGCTCTAGTACGGCTGAAGCATTATTAGTATGACCATTATTGAATAAAATTAAATTACCTTCTCCAGGATATCCAGATGGAATCCAGTTAACCCCATGCTGTGCATCTAAAATATGATCAGAATTATTGCCCCTGTCATAATTCTGAGGATTTCCCCATCTATATAAAAAATCACCTCCCATCCCTGAATTTCCTCCATTGTGTTCACTAGCCTCCTCAGTGGATGTACTGTGGTCAATGATAAATATTTCATCCTGATGACGTGAAGAAAGGATAATCTGATCTAGTTCAGCATTATAAGCAATGGCATTAATATGCATCCAATCTGCGTTGGGACCTCCCGGTCCTCCACTGCTACCGACATTTCCATTATTTATGTCAAATAATTCAGGATGTTCCGATACCGTGACATAATTTGGATAACTGGGACTGATATCTTGGCATAAATGATCCCAGAGGTGCCACTCCCACACAATGTTTCCTGTTTCTGGATCCAGTTCCAGAACAGCTTCGGACCACATCTGATTCAGTGGATTATTGATGGTTTCCCTTCCCATAGAATAAGCTTCTGAAGCTGGCTTTCTTTCCCACACAATAATAAGAACGTTCCCATTTGGCAGCGGTTCCACATCATGATGGTGTTGATATGTATCATTAGCAAATTGATAGTCCCATATAATTTCTCCATCCCAAGATAATTTACTGACCCCACCACCGACACCACCTGCATTCATGGAAGGATTAGGAACCCTATATGGATAAAGAATGGTGCTGTCAGGGTAAAGATAAGGCATGCTGGCAGGGCTCCGGTTGTGAGACCAAGTGTGAACCTCATTACTGTTGTGATCCATAAGATAAGTTGTTGAAGCCCCACCACCACCACCTTGGCCGGGAGTGAATATGACATAACCTTCGTATACATCTGCCTTTAGCAGAATGAAAGATAGTTGAAACAAGATGAAAGTCCATGGGTAATTCATTATTTTTTCCTTCAGGGTTTTTTGTATAGATGTAAATTGAATAAAAAAGTTAACTTTTTTTCCCTCAACCACTCAATATAATTTACATTTAGAATTCATTCAGTTGACTGTTTCAATTTTTCATCGAGTACTTAAAGTTTATCTTACCCTTGGTAAAACTTTCGGTTCATGGATAAACCCTATCATTTCAGGTATTCTGATCGGGATACTACGGTTAATTGTCGGTATAGGAATGGTTCTCGATAATCTATTTTGGCCTTCTCTCTATAAAAGAAAATTAACAAATCCATTGGTAATTGTTGGTAACCCCAGATCTGGAACAACCTTCCTCCATCGTTTTCTTGTGAAAAATAAAATTGCCGGTGGTGCTGAGTTATGGCAATTACTATATCCTTCACTTGCACTTCAAAAACTCATAAAACCTTTGTTGCCTGTTTTAGAACGTATCAGTCCTACCAGACATCACTCAACTGCGGCACATAAAACCAGCCTGCAATCTGTGGAAACCGACGATGCCTCTGTTTTGTTTCGATATTTGGACGGGTTTTTCCTTTATGGTTTTATCCTCTCATGGGCAGAAGAGGACATATTCCACTGGTTTGACCCCCACAAACGGGATACATCAAAAAGGGATTTTAATTGGCTTTCATCCATCTGGAAGCGAGTTCTTATTTCTTCAGGACAGGATCAAATAATCGGCAAACTATTTTCCCTCAGCGCAAACACACCCAAATTCCAAAATCGATTTCCAGATGCTAAAATTCTCTACATGGTTCGAGATCCGCTGAGTGTTATTCCGTCCGGTTTAAGCTTGGTAACCGGTGTTCTAGATAAAAGATTTGGGTTTTGGTCTTTACCGAACGAAATGCGAAATCGCTATTTACAAAGGTTATATATAGCATTGGTAGAGTTGCTTAAGAGGTTTCATGATGATTGGGTAAATGATAGAATAGATAGGGACAGGGTAATGATTATACCCTATGATCGAATTATGTATAATTTTGAAGAGTTGATGACGGACATAATGAATTTTATGGAATATAAAGCAGATGAAACATTGTTAAATTCCATCCGGAAAACGGCCGAGAACCAGCGTAATTTCAAGAGTAAACATACTTATGATCTTGAAAATTTTGGGCTATCTAAAGAGCAGATAAAATCTGATTGTTCCTTTATTTATAAAACCTTTTTAAATCAATAATAAATTTGTTTTGAGACTTAAACTTATATCATCAGTTTCATTTATTATCCTAAGTTATGGTTTTGCAGACCACTTAGTTGTTCCAGATCATTTGAACGATTGGAATATTCTGCAAGAATCGGATGTGTGGGTAGGCTGGACTATGAAAGATGATATTCAATGGTGTCGCGCAGAAAAAATATTGCCATTTGAAATGGAACACATCAGCCATACAATTGAAAATAAAGAAAATTATCCAAATGTATTTAAACGGATCGAGGATACAGCTGTTTTAGCTCCGGACATTGTACACATCAGTCTAGATATGCCCTTTCCATTTTCCGGTCGGGATTATATTGTCAAGTATGTTTCAAATAAAACAGAAAACGAGAATACTTATACCTTTACCGCCTATGATAAAATGAATGTACCGGAAAGGAAAAATTATGTGCGACTTATCAATGCCGGGGGGAGATGGACCGTTGTCCCCCATGGAAATGGAAAAACGAAAGTAACCTATACTTGGAACGGAGAATTGAGAGGTGATTTCCCTGAATGGGCATTAGAGAGGGCCTGGAAGGTTCAAGGAACTGAAGTGTTGAACTGGCTCAATGAATCACTAAAATAAGATAAGAGACATTCATGTTTCATTTAAAAAAAATCAAACTAATATTCATTCCTGTATTGACCTGTTTAAATATAGGTCAGAGCCAAACTTCCTATTCAGGTGATCTGAATTTTTATTACTTATCTGCCCTGAATGACAATCACTTGATTAATCTTCCATACCGGATGACAAATCTACGCGTCCAGCATCAGCATGAGAACATGGAGATTTTTGGTAATTTAGCAATGGAATATTCTCCACAAAACCACACTCATTTTTTATCTAACAGTAACCCACAGGATTTTTAGTGGGATCTGCGAGAACTCTACATGGCATGGTACACTGATTTTGGTGATATTCGATTAGGGAAACAAATTCACACCAGCGGCAGTGTGGATGAAAACAGCCCCATTGATGTGGTAAATGCATTTGACTATTATTATTTATTTTTTCAGGGAGCGGACAGAAAACTCGGGTCATATTCAGCGGCACTTGACCTCTATTTTAATAATTGGAAATTGGGTGCGGTCTTATCTCCCTATCATCACACAAATAGAGTTCCGGTGAACGATCCTGAGTTTCCTATCAGGCTTCCCATTGTCCCTCAGGAATACCAAATCTATCCCATTGAAAAAGTCCCTATAGAATATGGTGCTTTTATTGAATATTCCCACGATTATGGAGATATACGCTTAAGCGGATTTAACGGATACGATCGGGTATTTAATCTATCTGGAATCAATGCATTTTTTCAGAACGAATCACAAACCGGTAGTCCAGATATTGACATAGTGTATGGATACAGAAAAACCAATATGACAGGATTTGGTGGAACATTGCTGTTTGAAGATCTAATTTTGCGGGGAGATTACGCTTTTTTTACGACCAAAGATCAAAACAAAAGAATAAATCGGGAAAACCCCAACCCATTAGGTTATATTTACACCTATTTGGCAGAGGAGTATCCTTTATCGGAAGAAGTAGATTATTTTCAAATGACATTACAGTTCGAATATGGACTTCCTTGGGATATCACGATTGTTGGACAATATTTCAGTTATGACACACTGAATTATAAATCTGGTGAATTACCCATTGATGAGAATGTAAGTATCCCTGCCTTAGAATTATCAGCAGATGAAATTGATCCTCGTAATTTCTTTTCTCCGGGGATGGGGACGCCCATGGCGGCCTTAATGAAAAAAGCCCTGACTCTCAGTTTGGAAAAAACTTTTTTCGAAGAGCAATTAAAGATCAGCTTGTTAAGTATGATGGATCTGTATGATCCGTTGGACACAAAAAAAACCAAATTATGGGGTAGTATTCTAGGTTTAACCATTGAATATGATCTGACTCAGGATCTGAAACTAATATCGGGGATGACTCAAATTACTGGAGATTCCAAACATCCTGATGGAGAGCATTATCGCCTTAATCAAATGGAAGATTTTTCACATCTCCGATTTGAATTGAAATACTGTTTCTAAAAAAGAACTTATTTTAATAAAAGCCCTTTGCTAAAAAGGGTTTTTTCACCCACCACTAATTTGAATAGGTAAACGCCAGACGGATGATTCTTTGAATCCCATATAAATGATCTGGGTCCTCTATCCTGAATCGAATCCACCAAACGGTCAATTTCTTCACCATTGATATTCAAAACGGAAAATACAATATGAGACGGTTGCTGAAGATTATAGCTTATGGTTGTAAGGGGATTGAAAGGATTAGGATAAGCAGGGTCAATTCTGAGTGTGGGATGGATCAAGGTCGATACGTTAGCAGCGTT
Organism: uncultured bacterium; assembly: GCA_964582955.1. Lineage (GTDB taxonomy): Bacteria > Fidelibacterota > Marinisomatia > Marinisomatales > AB-629-J13 > AB-629-J13. The sequence continues at coordinate 8,810 of CAZOUJ010000013.1, read as the reverse complement.
TTCATTGCAGTTTTGGGATGCTTCAACCATAAAAGAGTATATAAACTGGTCCAGGCTGATATCTAAATGTCCACTATTTGCAATACACTCAGGCAGATCTTCGCATAGGTAATTTCCGCCGATGGCAAAATATGGGTACCAGGCTCCATCCGTTTCGCTCCAGTCAATGTTAAGATCGCAGATACACTCCGGCATTTCGGAAAGTAAATTATTGAAAAGCCATAGATAGGATAAATTTCCCAAATCACAAAACGATTCCGGAATTGCTTCTATTTGATTGTATCCAAGATCAATAAAGTCTAGGTTGGATAAATTCCCTATGGATTCCGGTAAACTGGTTAATTGATTGTTAGAAATATAAAGACTACTTAACCCTGTGAGTAGTCCCAGACTTTCCGGTACACTTGAAAGATTGTTCCACTGCAGAGCTAGATATGATAGTTCCGTCCAATTCCCTATGGATTCCGGTAAAATTGAAATAGGCTCTGTTAAACCGGATCCAGAGAAATTATAATCAGCCACCCAATTCTTAAAACGTCCATTGATCCAGGTCTGAGTTCCCATCTCCAGCGGACTGGCATATGCATTTAAATCATTGATAGATAAAATGTCTTCCAAAGCTGTGAAATCCGTTGAATAAAAACAAGAATCAGCAGGCCACATAGTTACCGAAGACGGAATTTCGTCTATAAATATGAACCCATCTTCACATTGGCCATAGACATACTGCAATAAAAGATAGAAAACCAAATTAATGAGAACACTTTTTTTCATTTTCTTTAAACTGTATTATCTTAGAAAAGTTAACTTTTTTATTTCTGTTTGATTCATCGTTTCTAATTTTAATAAATAGATTCCTGAAGGATTATTCCCAGCATCCCACTCCAAAAAATGTTCCCCTTTTTCGAGAGATTGGAAAACAAGATTGTCCAGTTCCTCTCCCTTTAAACTATAAAATCTAACTGACACATCATTTTTTTGATTAAGGAAAAAATGGATTTTTGTTCTAGAATTAAACGGATTTGGATAGGGTTCACTGAGAGAAAATTCGCTGATTATATTATTTGGATTAGTATCCTGAGTCTGTTCTGTATGGACGTTTATTACTATTGTCTGAGCAAGGTCCGGTCTATGAACAGGTACAACGACAAAATTTAAATCAGGAGGATCAGGTTCATTACCAACTGTTCCCTGAAAGGTAATTATTTGTGATTTCCCATCTTCTATAAATACAGTACCCGTTGGATTAACAAACCACCCACTCTCATCATCCAATGTATATTCAAATGTCTCTGAACTACTTCCATCATTTGTTAAAATAATATTTAAAGTTGATTGCCCTAATGGAAGGAAAACTGATGTTCCCGAATTATAATTTGTTAAACCAACCACTGAAACACTAAACGCCAAAGGGTACAACCCTGAAATTCGGTTAGATCTGTACACAGCTCCTAATGGTACAGAAAGATGATATTTCGCTTCCCAAATAATTTCATGCTCTGGCGAAATTTCAACGGTGGTACCGCTTTCCCCAATGGTCGTAATTAAATAATTACTGTTATTCAATTTTTGTACATTCCCCGAGAATGCACCATATAATTCTGAGGGTAAACTGTGTTCCCAAACAATATCTGAAGAATAATCTATGTCATTTTCATTTACCTGTATTTCCAGTGCTCTTGATATGTTAGAGGAGTTACCATTGTCAAATATTATAATGTTTCCATTTTCCAATATCTGCAAACTGTGTTGGAAATTGAACCCCAGATTATGACCAAAATCCACATCACCGGAAGGCATATCTTCTCCCATTGACCAAATGATTTCTCCACTTGGATAATTAATTTTTATTATCCTTGATAAGTGCCTTATTGAAACGTAGACAGCGCTCTCAGTTTCATCAAACCAGAGGGCATTTGCGTGCGTCCAGTCATACCTCTGTGGTGTGGCAAGAAAAGCATCATACCAGGTTCCATTTTCAATATCATAATCTGCTGTACTAATATGATCAAAGAAATTCCATTCCCAGACCGTCTCATGTGATTCCCTATCCCACTCGATTATTTTATCTCCAAACCAAATAAAAAATGGAGTTACTCCATCACAAAGTTCACCATAGAATTGGTGGCAAGTTGGTGTCCAATCACCAATGGGTACAGGACCCAATTGTTCTACCTCTACAATTCCTAAAAAATTTCCATTAGGCAGTTCAATAATCTCATGATGATTGAATTCTTCACTGGGTTCTGACCAAATGACTTCATTGTCCAAAGAATATTTCACCCCATTGTAAAAATTCCCATTGGGCTGACCAGACAGATATTGGCAACCATAATACTGACCATAAAAATCAGTATTGTAAAAAATGATCGGCTGTTCTCCCGAATTCCATATTTCGTATCCGTTCATGTCAATTATGGCTGAGTAGTAATCATAAAAAGCACCAAATACTGTTAAACCTTCAGAATATGAGTTTTCATCATAAATAGTTGCTTCAGCATTTGATATAGTTTCCCCAGTCGAAAACATTCGAGTATCAATATATTCTCCATGATTGCTGTTTTGATAAAGGGGGGCTACCCTCCAATAATATGTTGTTTCCCACTCGATCATTTCTTTTTCAATATAAATGAGCGAAGAATCAACCTGTGAGACAATTAGTGACAAAAAGTTGGGATCGGTAGAAATCTCAATTTGATATGCCACTGCATCCGGTTCCTGTTCCCATTCAAAGAGGACATATATATAATTCAATTCATGTCCATCCTCCGGTTTTAATAGACCACCAAATAAATTAGAAGAAATAAATAATGTGAATAAAATAGATCGAACCATTTTTAATTGATTGATAGGCAAAAACTGATAAAGAAAGTTAAAATTTAAACAGTTTGTTCTAAGCGGACAAATCCAAGATCATTCAGATTTACTGTTGGGTTTCCATTGGTCTGTGCCCTAACTAAAATGTGTAATTGATCACCAGATTTGATAGTGGTGTTATTATCAACAGGTAGTGTGGTTTTGTCGTGCACTATAACAAGTGGAATGAATGGTGCTTCTTTTTTATAAATCTCCAAAGATTGATTCTTAATTATATCTGCTCTCCATATTTGAATTGCGGCATGACCTCTTTCTAATAATATGCCCCACTTTTCAATATCAAAAGCTCTCCCACAAGCAATTTTTCCACCCATTTCCAATACCATATCTGTGGTGACACCCTCTGCATCACTTTTTACAACTCCCAATACATTGTGCAATTTAACAATGTCCTTTACCTTTTTCGAAAACAGAAAATTCACCTCTTCATTTCGTGTCATTCCTATAATACCTGCTTTACTATCTATCTCAGCCCGATACAGCATATTTGAATCTAAACCGTTACCGTAAAGCACTCGAATACCATCTTTTTGAGCTCGTTTGCATTCCTTTGGATTCTCATCAATACACAATACATCCTCATTATTATCAATGAGAATATTTGCAATTGCTCGGCTTATTGGGTTTACGCCTAAAATGACCCATCCTGTTCCCGTTTTTTTTCTTAATCCTAATAGGGACGCAGTAATTCCGCCTGTTAGTCCAGCTTGCAAAACAGTGAGAATAATAAGAAGAAATACCATTGCTTGAAGCTGAGTCCCATCGAATCCATGTGTTTCCAGTTCCATTGAAAACAGAGATGCCACTGCTGCTGCTACAATCCCTCTGGGGGCGATCCATGATAAAAGAGTTTTTTGCTTGAGGTCCAGATCTGATCCCCAGGTCCCAGCAAATATAGCAAGGGGTCGCAGGATGAACATAATGACCAGTACTAAAGAAATTCCCCGCCAACCCAGGCTGGTTAGTTTCACAATTTGTACATCTGCTGCCAAGAGAATAAATAACATTCCTATTAAGAGGACTGTCATTTCTTCTTCAAAATCTCTCAGCTCTCTCCTCACCGCTGTTTTTGTATTCCCTACCACCAAACCTGCGATAGTCACTGCTACCACACCGCTCTCTGCACTCATAGTATTTGATATTTGAAATAAAGCAAATATCATGGAAAGCATAAAAACATTTTCCAGAGATTCAGGAATAAATCTGCGTATTCGTAATAACAAGGCTAATCCCAATCCACCGGCAGCGCCAAAGATAACTCCAGAAAGTAATCTTGAAATGATGTGAAAAAACCCTTTAATAAATGATAATCCTGATGGACTTAAGGCAACTTCCAGTGCTACTACTGCCAAAACAGCACCAATTGCATCTAAGAGGACACCTTCGGCCTCAAGTACCGTGGAAACCGATCTTCGGAAGCGGAGTCTTTTTAATAGGGGAGAAATGACAGTTGGTCCTGTTACAATAATAAGAACACCAAACAAAATGGAGTTTCTCCAATCCCATCCGATAATTAATTTTGATGAGATTGCTCCGCCAATGGCTGTTACCAATGCCCCAACGGTAATGAGCTGCCGAATTACCTGCTGTTCACGTTTTATATGGTTCAACCTCAGATTCATACCACCTTCGAACAGGATAACTGCTACGGCAAAACCTACAATCATATGCATTGCTTTTCCAAGGCTGGCAGGATTAATCCATCCCAGTAAGTCAGGCCCAAGTAAGATGCCAGCTCCTAAGAGCAGAACGATCCCTGGCATTTTGATATGGCGGGAAATGACTTGCACCAGAATCCCAAAGCACATAGCTAAAGCAAGGGTTAAAGCAGGATTTGATTCAGGCATGATAAGGTAGTTTAAAAATGAAAGAAGATTATCAATTAGTCGAGATTGAATACTTATTAATATGATCAATAATCGCTTCTGACACTTTTTGAAATGATTCCTGGATCAACCAATGTCCTGAATCAAGTTCAATGAAAGTATACGGGCCCTTCATATATTTTGCGTTTTCTTCAATCCCCGCTCTGCCAATGGCAGGGTCACGATTGCCCCAGATAAGAAGAGTAGGGATCTGAACCTCTCCAATATTTTTAATGGATCCTGATGAAGTTCTCCCAAGGTTTGCTCTGTACCAGTTCAAAGCTGATTTTAATACTCTCTTTTGTGAAAATGTCTGAAGATACACATCCACCTGCTCCTGAGAACTGAAGTGCCATAAAGATTTCATTTTTGAATAATTATTAAAGGTAAAATAACATTCTGGTAAAAATGGTAATTTAAAGAAACCTATATATTGGCTTTTCTTTTGCTGTTCTTCATCGGTTTTATAGGCATCCATAAATGCTTTTAAATGAGGAACAGACAGAGCGCTCCAACTCAGAAAACGATCGGAGTTTATCGTGAGCATTGCCCAACCAACACTGGAACCCCAATCATGACCCACCAGATGAAACTGTTTAAAATCAAATTTATCCGCTAATTGAAAAATATCATCACATAATTTATCCAATTGGTATGCTGATTTTTCGCTGGGCAGTGAACCGGGATTGTATCCCCGCTGATCAGGAGAAACTACTTGATATCCTTCTGATGCAAGCAGAGGAATGAGGTCAACCCACATGTGAGATGTTTCGGGAAATCCGTGGAGCAGTATTATACCATCACCTTTATTATCCAGTCCGGCGATCCTGCATTGAAACTGGAGATTGTTCACTGTTACTGTTTGGACAGAGACAGAATTCAATTCACCAAATACCGATTCTTGATCAAACATAATAAACAGGATTAATGTGGCAATTTTCCATGTTGTTGATTTATGGATATAGGACAGAATTACAGCCTAAATTTTAATTCTCTTCGTGCAATATCATAACCATTCCTAATAATTTTTTCTCGATAATTAGAATTTAGGTCCAATACTGGATTTGTATGATTCAAGTGAATGAAAAAGACTTTTGATCTATTATTAACAGATAAATCTAAAAATCGATCCATACTTTCTTCAATTGATGGATGAGGAATTTCTGCCATATTTCGATTTGGAATTTCACCCTGTCCAAAAAATGTTCCATCAATCAAGACATAATCGTTGTCTTCAATAACTTTGTGAATGTTTTTTCCCCACTTGTCCCACTTATCAATGTCCGGAATAAATATCAGTTTGGAGGTCAGACCTGACACCTGGAATCCTACCGTTTCCGAATATTCATCCCTGTGCGGTACAGTAAAAGGCTTAATGGACAAATTGTCGTTTAATCTTACAATAACCTGATCTGCCAAAGGATTCAGAATGATCTGTTTCAGTGAAATTAATTGATTCCATGGACCATTTGATTCAAGAAAATGTTTCATCTTGGGCATCACATACACAGGTATTTCTTTTGCACCCATTACCTCACGTCCAAGATGAATGAGCCCGGTGTAATGACCAATATGAGCATGTGTGAGAAAAATTCCCGTTAATTTATATTTTCCGTTTTGGGTCAGATCATTTAGTTGTTGAGGAAAATCAGGAGTGGCATCAATTATCCTCACTTCTTTCGTTTGAGGATCAACTATTCCTAGACACGACACTCTGAACTGTTTTTCCGGGCTATCCCATCTATCTGCACAACAGATCTTGGTACATCCAGCATGAGGAGCACCTCCATCCTGAGCGATTCCCAAAACCACCGCATAAGGGACTTTGTTGTCAGCAAAAAGAAAACAGTAATATAATACACAGGCAATCAAGTATTTTAGCAGATTACCCATTAAACTGGCTTTCTTACATTTCCTGCTATAACAATTCTTATGCTCATTATAGTACACGCATTTCGTAATGAATCTGTATATTGCATCAAATAAAATTTTCTCACCTAATCCAGATTGAAATTAAGTGGGGATAGTTAATACAAACTGCTAATTAATTTTTATACAGGAATATTAAAAGAATGTAACTAAAATTTTAAAATACCGAAGAATTTGATTATATGTTTTAGCCTTGTAAATAATCACTTTCTATTTGGTATTTTTTTATTTAGATTATTCAAGAAAAAGTGCTTTATCCATATTAGCAAAAAATTTCTGAAAGAATTCCGGTTCATGAACTCCACCAGTTTGAAGAATGGAACCATCCTGCTCAGACTCACCGGTAGCGCTCACTCTAATCTGTGTTTCAGTTTGATTCAATTCATTCAGGTTTACCGTTACTCTATATCTGTAGACGACGGGACCTTTTTCATTATCATTGCCTCTGTTCCAACCATTATTATTACCGTCTCCACCAGATATTGCAGCGAAAATAACAGCAATAAAAATAAGAACTCCCGCACCAATACAAAACTTTTGAAGTCCGGATAGTTGGTCTGCGTCTTTCTCATTATCCAGTACTGCATGTTCCTGCTCAGTTGTACGACTAGCAGTGATCAACCCAACATCAGAATTCAAGACATCAATCGTATAGTTCATATCCTGCAAAGCATTGATTGAGGCTTTCAATACCTTAGAAAAATCCCCAGAAAAAGACCGGGTTTCCATTGCCCGTGCAATAGTAGAGGGCGGTTTTTCAGGACGTGGTGGTGTACAAGCGAATAAAGATAGACTCAGGTAACTAATCAATAAAAAATGAAACAATTTCCAAAACTTGGTTTTTGGATGGATAAATCTAATCATTGATTAAAATTTAAGGCTTTGGTAGGTGAAATCAAGAACAGTCTTATTATCATCAAAGGTAATGATTACAGTTAAAGATTTGGAAGATGAACTGGATTTCCCATAGCTGGTAGCTCCTCCGCCAAACCAGGTTGCTGGATTAAACAGAAGAAAACCAACGCCTTCTCGTGAACTAGATTCCTTTGAGACACGGTCATAGGTCCATACCTCTCTCCCCTGGCCATCCTTTGTAATAATATTTGGTGAGCCTAGATTTTTTAATATTTCTGTTTGATTTTTTCCTTTTAAAACATGTGACTGCACCGTCCCTAGAGTTAATCTGTTCTCGCTTTGATTGTTGGCAGCACAACTGAATAAAAGTAAACTAAAGATAAATATAACAAGATGTTTGGCCATGATATTCTCCAGATTATTTTATTATGAATTGGTGAAAATTAATTTGAATAGGTTAGAAATATTAATCAAAATATTTATGATAGATACCATTGGAAAATAAAATACTAATTGTCGGAAAGAAAAATTTCACCATTTCCTGAACTCCGAAGCCAGTATCCATTTCCAGATTCAATAAATTCTACAGATTCATACCCTCCATTAAATCCAAAAATTGTTCCTTCAATTATTAATTGATCAGGATCAATAATTGAACTGACACTTACTGTTTCAGATATTCCAGAGATTATATTCCATCCTCCAGATAACTCAATGGGCAATTCATCTATGGATTGACCGGTGACATAAGAGAGCCCATCCGATTGAAATCTAAGCCAATAGCCTGTTCCAGGATTTAATTGAGTTTCTTGAGCATAACCACCATCTGTAAAACTGAATAGAGTATTTTCAATAGCATCCGGGAACAGAAATTGATAATCAGAATTTGATACATTGAGTGGTAGTCCAATCATATTCCAATTCTCCTGAAACGGAAATTCCATTTCGATTTCACTTCCGCTTAACAGTTCATTTAAAACAATTACCATCCATTCTGTATCAATTTCATTGTTGGCATATTGTATGATTCCGTTTTGATCCACAATAAAATCCCGGGGATACGGAGACCCATCATTTGGTAGGTAATATTCATTATACGTATCGCCACCCTGAACACCACCCGGGCTACCGGAATCAAACAGAATGGGATAGGTTAAATTGTTCTCTTCAACAAAATTTCCAATAATATTTGGATTATTAGTATTGCTGATTCCTAGTAGGAGGACCTCGTCCTGTGGATAAGTCTGCCAGATTGTGGTTTCCATGTCCGATAACTCCGGACTG
>CAZOUJ010000012.1:13619-19262 GCA_964582955.1 uncultured bacterium | reverse complement strand
TTTATGGAAAATGTACCTGCATCTACTAAATACTCCCAATTTAAGATGTTAATCCAGAACTCCTATCCATACAAAACGATTGGAATCATTTTTTTTAATTTTTTTGTTTGTATAAGAGTCAGTATCTCAAACAATTCATCCATGGTACCAAATCCTCCTGGGAAAGCAACTAACGCTTTCGCCAAATAGGCCATCCAGAATTTTCGCATGAAAAAATAATGGAATTCAATATCAAGATCAGGAGTGATCCATTTATTTCCTGATTGTTCATGAGGAATGGATATGTTTAATCCTATCGCAAGCCCTTTTGCTTCTGAAGCGCCACGATTTGCAGCTTCCATGATTCCAGGGCCTCCACCAGAAGTGATAATATATCTATGTTTGGAGTTTTTTAATTTTTTACTCCATACAGTTAAACGTTTAGCTAAGGATCTGGCATCTTTGTAAAATCTGCTCATAGCTAGATTTTGTTCTAATTGTTTCTTTTTTTGAGGGTTAATATTTTTTGTAGCATTTTTTAATTCTGCTTTTGCAACTTTGGTGGATTTTAATCGAGCACTCCCAAAAAACACTATCGTATCTTCAATATGATTCCGAGAAAATCGTCTTTTTGGGCCTAAATATTCAGTAGCAATTCGGATACTTCTAGCATCGGGGCTTTTGAGAAAATCAGGATTCAGGTAAAATGGTTTATCGTTTTGATTTTGTGTCATATGTTTCTCTGTTTCAATATGGGGGTGAAACTAATATGGAATTAACCTTAAAAAAAGGGGGTTCATCTTATTTCTTTCTCTAAAATTTTATTTGAGTGGATGAAAAATAGAAATAGATTTTCGTAGTGAAATTACCATATTTTTTATTGATCAATTTGTTCTTTTTGGGGAGTTGTAGATTACCAGAATTGAAGCCTGAAAACGAAAAGGAAATTATTATTGGGGATAAAGATCCTTTTGAAACAAACCATGCTCAACTTTCACATAAATCTTCAATGGTTGCATGGGAATTTCTAAAAAGAAATCCTTCTGAAGGTGAAGTATTAAAATATTTTGGAGATCCGGATTCTTCCTGGATTGACGAATACGATAAATATAAAATTCTATATTATTATATTCCTAAATATCAAGATTACAACTTCATTGAGATAGACCTTAAATCCGGGGATGTATCGGGATTTGAATGGGATTAAGTCAGTTGGAGTACATGTCTTAATCTCCTAATTTTCTTTCTTTATTTTTAACATAAATTGATCAGAATAGCTCCTTCTATCTTATCTGCAGATTTTTCTAACCTGCGATCCGACTTAAATTTGTGTGATGCTGGGATGGCAGATTACATACATATTGATGTTATGGATAATCATTTTGTACCAAATTTGTCAATTGGTCCAGCTGTTGTAAAATCAATTAGATCCGTTTCTAAAACTTATTTTGATGTACACTTAATGGTAATAAATCCCCGAGCGATATTTGATTCGTTTGCAAAAGCTGGTGCTAATGGAATTACCTTTCACATTGAAACAGTGGACAACCCCGGTTCTTTGATTGATCAAATAAAATTTATGAATTTGGAAGTTGGGATTTCCTTAAAACCGGGAACTTCTCTTGCAGAGATTATCCCTTTTTTAGATCAAATTGACCGGGTATTGATTATGAGTGTAGAACCAGGCTTTGGTGGTCAAAAATTTATAAAATCTTCTCTTGATAAAATTCAACAACTTAATCATACCTTAGTTAAGTATGGCTTAAAAGACAGAGTTGAAATTGAGGTTGACGGTGGAATTAAATTAGAAAATGCACAGGATGTTATAAATGCAGGTGCTGATTCTTTAGTGGTTGGTTCTGGAATTTTTAAAGCACAAGATCCTGTAAAACAACTTGCTGCTTTTAAACTATTACAAAAACAATGATGACCTACAAAGATATTGATTCCTTTACTGAATGGAGGCAGGAGGAAAGAGATATTTTTTCAATCAGGGTATTGAAAGGAATTATTCTTGATGGAGTTCGAAAAGCAAATTCAGGTCATTCCGGTGGGCCTCTTTCATCCATTGATTTTGCATATATATTATTTTCAGAATATTTAAATTTTGATCCTGGTGATCCAGATTGGTTTGGTAGGGATAGATTTGTTCTGTCAGTTGGACATGAGTCCATGCTTTTGTACACATTATTGTTTATGATTGGTTGGTTGTCCATGGATGATTTGAAACAGTTTCGCCAGTTTAATAGCAAAACTCCAGGACATCCTGAAGTTCATATTCCAGGCGTAGAAGCAACCACAGGACCTTTGGGACAGGGAGTAGGTATGGGAATTGGAATGGCAGCAGGGGAAACCATATTTAAAAAAATATGTGAAAAAGAATCAGGTGTTGATTCATCATTTTTATCTCATAGAACCTATATTTTATGCGGTGATGGAGACATGCAGGAACCAGTAGTTTTGGGGGCTTCATCGTTGGCTGGACATTGGCAACTGAAAGATATAACCATGTTTTTTGATTCTAATGATGCTCAAATTTCCGGTGAAACAGATCGGGCAGATTCAACGAATTATGGAACGATATTTGAAGGATTAGGCTGGGATGTTCAACAGATTGATGGACATAACCATGAGGAGATTAGGAATGCAATTCAAAAAACACATGTCATTGAAAAGCCCAGTCTCATTATTGGGAAAACTCAGATTGCAAAAGAAACCGCTACAATGGAAGGAAATTATGAAACTCATGGAATACCCTTGCCCTTTGAAGAAATTGAAGCTACAAAAGAAAAATTAGGGTTACCTCCGGAGACTTTTTATTTACCAGATGAGGTCTGCAGTCATTTTCAAACTAGATTTACAAAATTAAATGAATTGAGAAAAAAATGGGATAAAGAATTAAATTCTGCTTTGGAAACTTCATCCTTCAAAAAGTTTTGGAATATGACAATGAATAACCAACTTCCGGAACTGTCTTATCCTAAATTTGAATCAGGAACCCCAATCGCCACTCGAAAAGCATTTGGATACACCTTGGATAAATTTGCCACTCAACTTCCACACATTGTGGGAGGATCGGCAGATTTGGAACCATCTAATTATACTACTAATTTTGCCAAGACATACGGGGACTTTTCAAAATCAAATTCTGGTGGACGAAATTTGGCGTTTGGTGTGAGAGAATTCCCTATGGGCACAATTTGTAATGGGTTGGCCCACCATGGTGGGGTAATCCCATTCGGAGGAACATTTTTAGTTTTTTCCGATTATTCTAGACCAGCAATTCGATTATCGGCAATTCAAAATCTTCAAGTTATGTATGAATTCACACATGATTCTTTTTATGTAGGGGAGGATGGTCCGACTCATCAACCTGTGGAACATATTATGAGTCTGAGGTTGATCCCAAATTTGAATGTATATCGTCCTGCGGATGCAAAGGAAACTGCAATTTCAATGGAATGTATTCTTCGGGATACATCCACTCCCTCCGTTATTTTACTTAGCAGGCAAGGGCTTCCTATTCTTGATTGTGATATATCCCAAGTTAAAGAAGGGGTGAGAAAAGGAGGTTACATCGTAGAGGATTGTGAAGGTGAACCTGAAATCATCATTATAGCAACAGGTTCAGAAGTTTCCCTAGGAATCGAAGTGAGTTCAAGATTGATTGATTTAAATTGCAGGGTTGTGAGTGTTCCATGCTGGGAGAAATATTTACTCATACCAAAGGACGTAAGAAATAACATTATACCGAGCGATAAGGGAATCAGAATTTCCATAGAAGCAGGTGCTACATTAGGCTGGGAGCGATTGACTGGGGATAATGGATTAAATATTGGGATTGATCATTTTGGTGCTTCGGCTCCTCATAAGGATTTAGCAGAAGAATACGGATTCGTTCCGGAAAAAATAGAGTCTCGAATTCGAGATCATATGAGACACCTGATTGATATAAAATAATCGAACTAAAAATGAACATTCATATAGCAACCGATCATGCAGGGTATAAATTGAAAGAATCAGTAAAGAGAATATTATCTGATAAAGGCTATTCCATTACAGATCATGGTGCGTATGCATATGATGCTTTGGATGATTATCCGGATTTCATTTTCCCTGCTGCAAAAGCGGTTGCGAATGATAAAAATTCGCGAGGAATTATTTTTGGTGGATCTGGCCAGGGAGAAGCAATGGCGGCCAACAGAATTACGGGAGTTAGAGCAGCAGTATTTTATGGGGGGAATCCAGATATACCTACAATTTCACGACGGCATAATAATGCAAATATTTTATCTATAGGTGCACGATTTGTATCTTCAAAAGGGATTGTAAATGTACTTGAAGATTGGCTGGAAACACCATTTGAAGGTGACAGACATATTCGTCGTCTTCAAAAGCTGGATAAAGAAACTTAATAGCTATTCATTAAAGTGAAGTGAATTAAATTTAGCGACATTTATTTTTTTAATTTCAAAAATTTAACCAAATTAATTCCATAAAAAACAATGTTCTCTGAAAAAAATCAGAATCAATGAGTTTTCATCAAGTACAAGCAGGCACACAGGTTACAGTTCGTTCCACAGGTAATGCTGGGTCGATCAAGAAAGTTTATTATTTCCCCACCATGTACAAAGTAGAACTTGATAATGGGACAGTTGAAAAATTCACTACGCATGAAATAGAAATTGAAGGAACATCGTTGGAAAATCCAGGGATTATTGAGGAGGCAATCTCAAAAAAACTAAGTTCCGGTAAATCTTATGAGGTGAGTCTATTAAACGTCAAGACAATTGTTTGGCAGGAAATCAAAGGTGATATTTCAGCTGTGTGGGAACGTCTTATTTCTTTAAAAGATTACCATTTATGGTATCCCGGAATTCAGCGAATGCTTCCATTAAATGATATGGGACGATATGTGCATCATTATTCCTTCGAACGTTTTGACATTAAACCTGGAAGCCACGTGAGAACCCGAAACAATGCGTTATTTCCATTTTTAAATGGAAGAATTATGGGTATGGAAAAAGAAAAGCTATTCACATTATCTTTAAGGATAAATCCAATATTAAAAGAATTGGTTCAATTTGAATTGGAAGAAAGTGATGATAAAGTTTTGGTCACATGTGCTCGCACATATAAAGGATTATTTTCACTGATCGGATATATGGGATTTCATAGATCTAAATCTTTGTTGTTAAAAGACTTTCAGAAAATATTTTTCCCGCAAATCACTGACAAACAAAACAAAAAAGAAAAGAAAAGTGCTGAAACAGATTCTGTGCCAGTTATGGATAGAACAACAACAATTGCCTATGCTGTGAATAAAGGCATGGCAGGAAATATGGATTTCATCAATTCTATTCCGGATAAACCCACCAGAGGATTGGCAAAAGCGGCTTTGGTGAGGGCAAAGCGTACCGGCATTATCCCTCCCATGCCAGACATCCCTTCTGCAAAGGACGCACCTGGAACTCCAAAACCAAAAACAACTTCTGGCGGTGTACCTATATTTGAAGATATTCAGGATTTGATTCATTACGCGGTTAATCTGGCGTTGGACGGAAATATGGATGTGATTAATGGAATTTCAGATAAACCAACAAGAGGTAAGGCAAAAGCTCTGATGATAAAAAGCAAGCGAACTGGAGAACGTCCACCAATGCC
>CAZOUJ010000012.1:0-13519 GCA_964582955.1 uncultured bacterium | reverse complement strand
AGCAAGCGAACTGGAGAACGTCCACCAATGCCGGAGCTCCAAGTGTCTGAAGAAAAGTCAGAACAAAGAAAAACTGAGACAATTGAAACTGAAGAAGAATTGATGAAGCGTCTCATTGTAATGGGAATAAATGGGAATATGGAAGAAATCAATGCCCTGGAGAATAGAGTTCTTAGAGGAAAAATAAAAGCAGCAATTGTTCGAGAAAAACGGAAAGGAAGAAAGTAAGCCAGTTACAAATAGCCTTATTTGACAACCACTGTGGAGAATTCCAAAAATCATTACAACCGAGTCCAAATAATTTCTATGATTGTGTGTACATTATTGATGATTGGATATATTTTAGTTGTATCCTACATATTTTGATTATGTTAGATTGGCTTACATTTCATTGGTTGATGGATAATTTAGGGTGGATAGTTTTTGGATTACTTTCATCCCTTGGATTGCTTTTCTTTTTCCCCCTATTGCTTGGGTTTCAATTGAAAAATGAAACAAAAAATAACCAGAATAAGAAATAACCTTTATTTTAAGTTAATGTTTTAGAAATTCAATTGTTTACAGGTTAGAAATCACTTTAATTTTTAGTTTTGTATTGGGATAAATAAACATTTAAATATGTCAGCAGACTCATTAAAAGAATCAAACTCCAGCAGGGTTTACGTCCTGTTCTATTCTTTTTTCCTTATCCCTTTAGTTATAGCAGTAATCGGGACATCATTTGTAATCATAGTAAAGTTTTTAACTTTGGAGCCAAAATCAGCATCCGATTTGCTCAATGATGTGAAAATTGGTTCTGCCAATAAACGATGGCAATCTGCTTTTGAATTATCTAAAATCCTGACAAGTGAAAATGAAATATTTGAAGACAATTATTTCAGAAACCAGTTGATAACTGCATATACTCGATCCGTGCATGACGACGAAAGAGTGCGGATGTATCTTGCTCTTGCTATGGGGCAAACAGGGGATCAATTTTATGGAGAGACTCTCAGAAAAGGGTTGAGTGATGACAATCCGGCGACGCGATTAGCAGCTATAAAAGCACTAGGTGTGTTACAATACTATTCTTCAGTGGAAGACTTAAGGAGTATCATCACAGATAAAAATCGGGAAGTAATAGAACATCTTACAGCTGTTGTTGCTCTAGGAAATATTGGAGGAAAAAGTGTTATCCCAGATTTAATTCCGCTATTGGATCATGAAGAAGTAAATATCAGGTGGGACACAGCTTTAAGCTTAGCTAAATTGGGGGACACATCAGGGCTTGCAATTATTGCAGATTTAATGGATCGTTCTTATTACTCTTCATTTCCAGAGGTGGACTATGAAGAAGCGAATCAAGCAATTCGAGTGGCAATTCATGTGAGTTCCGTTTTCAGAAATGACATGTTTAAAGAAAAGTTGGTAACATTGGCAGAATTGGATGAAAATATGGAAATCAGAAATACAGCCATTAAAACCTTGAAGCAGATATATGGTCATCAATCATGAGTGAAGAAAAATTTGTCCCTGAAGCATCAGTCGGTACTCCTCAGGTTAAATCATCGGGAGCGACCATGGAACGGCGTGGTTTCTTTAAATGGCTAAGCATTGGGTGGTTGGCATTTACTGCAGCAACAGGAGGGTTTTTTACAGTCATTATTCGTTTCCTATTCCCCAATGTTTTATTTGAACCTCCCCAAAGTTTCAAAATAGGATATCCCGATGAATTTGAAATTGGGAAAGTGGATTTACGATTTAAAAAGGAATTCAGTGTATGGATTGTACGAAATGAGATTGGAATGTATGCTTTATCAACAGTTTGCACCCATTTGGGATGCACTCCAAATTGGTTAGATACTGAAAGAAAATTTAAGTGCCCCTGCCATGGCAGCGGTTTTCGACCTACAGGAATTAACTTTGAAGGTCCTGCACCACGACCATTAGAGCGATTCAAAATTTACTTGGCAGATGATGGCCAAATCATTGTGGATAAAACTAAGAATTTTAAATTTGAGAAAGGAGAATGGGAAAGAACTGAATCTTTCTTGAAAGTATAAAAAAGGGATATTAGAACGGTGAGTGAAAAAAAATCAAAGCAGACATTATTGGAGCAAATGGGGAATTCCCAAATTTGGAAATCAATTATACGATCTGGAGTACCAAAAACTAGACGCCAGAGAATGCATGCAATATTAGGAAGTGTTTTCCTTCATTTACATCCTGCTCGTCTCCCAAAACATGCGGTAAATATTGGGTACACATGGTGCATGGGAGGTTTATCATTTTTTCTATTTGTTGTTTTGACAATCACAGGAATCATGCTAATGTTTTATTATCGTCCCACGGTTGAATATGCTTATACGGATATGATTGATTTAGGAGAACAGGTACCATTGGGTATCATGAGAGAAATTCATCGTTGGGGAGCACATGCTATGGTTTTGACAGTTTGGCTGCATATGCTGCGAGTCTTTATGACAGGTTCATATAAACCTCCCCGTGAATTTAACTGGGGTGTGGGAGTCCTTTTAATGACTATTACTTTGTTTTTAAGTTTTACAGGGTATTTACTTCCTTGGGACCAGTTAGCAATTTGGGCGGTTACTGTAGGGACAAATATGGCAAGGGCAACGCCCTTTTTAGGACATGAAGGGCCTGGTGCTGCAATGCTCGCTATAGGTGATATTAATCTAGTTCATGCCGGATCAGATGTCCGGTTTGCTCTCCTTGGTGGACGGTTTGTGGGAGAAGCTACTTTACTTAGATTTTATGTTCTCCATTGTATTGGTGTTCCATTTATAGCCATGATATTTATGGCTGTTCATTTTTGGCGTATACGTAAAGACGGCGGGATATCCGGACCGCTTTAATAAATCACTTATGGACACTTTAAAACACTTTATAGACACAATTTCTGCACCAACGATTAGTTTCACACTGGTTACAGTTTTATTCCCATTTATTTTTCCACCAGGGGATTGGTTTGAAAAAATTCACCGAAAATTTGGGTTTTGGAGAATTTGGACAAAACCAGGATTGTACGCGACCCTTGGAATCATAACCTTATTTTTTATTATGGGATACTATGATCATAATTTCAATATCACTCTTACGAAGCCAGATAATTTCCCGATTATATTATTGGTTTATTCCGTTTTCATTTATACTTGGATATCTATGTCCAAAGCTTATGAAAATGATGAGAGGATGAGCAAAGGCGAAAAACCAATCGAATATAATGACCCAGACGATAAGGTGCTCGTTTGGCCTGATCTTGTTTATATTGAATTAATTGCTTTGATTATTTTCATGGTATTTTTAATCGTGTGGTCTGTTTTGGTTGCAGCTCCATTGGAAGAGCCAGCAAATCCTGCTGCAACTCCAAATCCATCTAAGGCACCATGGTATTTCCTTGGATTACAAGAGATGCTTGTATATTTTGATCCGTGGTTGGCAGGTGTTATCTTTCCAACTTTGATTATTGTGGGATTGATGGCAATTCCATATATGAGTATTACTTCAAATAGTTTAAGTGGATTTTATTCTTTTAAGGAAAGAAGGTTAGGTATATTTTTATTTTTATATGGATTTTTAATTTTATGGATATTTTTGATTTTTATTGGTACATTTTTTAGAGGTCCAAATTGGAATTTCTTCGGACCTTTTGAGTATTGGGATCCCCATAAACTAGTCCCCTTAACTAATGTAAACCTTTCTGAATATTTTTGGGTAAAATGGTTGAAAACTGGCCTCCCATTAAATATATTTTTGCGGGAATCCATTGGATTTCTTACAGTTATTTTATACTTCGTAGCAATTCCAGTTTTATTGGCAAAATATATACTAACTGGATTTTTAAATAGAGTAGGAGCTATAAAATTTTCTTTTTTCATTTTCTTGGGACTCAGCATGTTATCTCTTCCTCTGAAAATGTACCTTCGCTGGATGTTTAACTTGAAATACATCATCGCAATTCCTGAATGGTTTTTCAATATTTAATTCAATATCATTTCAATGTTTAATAAGCAAGACGAACGCTATTGGGATATCCATTTATTAAATAAGTGGTTTGCTATCACAAGTTTGTTATTTGTTATTTCAATGGTATGGATGTTTATAGATGATAATGATGATGACTTTAAAAGTTATCAAAAAACATTCCGTAAGATGGAAATAAAAACAGCGAAAGCAAAATTGGAAAATGCTGTTTCTGAAGTAAAAGAAGAACAAAGACAGTATAGGCAAAAACTGGAACAAGCACAAACAAATCTTGAATCAAAAAAGGAGAATATTAATAAGATACAGGAAAAAATTATTGAGCTAAATGCCCAACATTATAAAGCCAATATGGATTATCTCCATAAAAAAGCTGAGGCTGATGCATTAAAATATTTAGTTGAAAAAGAGAAAACCCGCATCCATGAATTCCCAAAAGTAAAAGATTCAAAATATGAAATAGAGTATAATTTATTTTTAGTGGACCTTCATGAACTTAAACTAAAAAGAGAAGGTGTAGAATCACTTCAAAAAATTACTGAAAAAGAATTAGAACAAATGGAAGCAGAGGTTAAGCAAGCTGAAAATAAGTTCAACAATGTGATGAGGGACGTGAATTTGGTTGATTTAAAGCTTTCTCGGCTTGACAGACAAAGAATGTCTTTTTCCAATCGGATAGGAGATATCATAAGAGATCTCCCAATTATAGATTTCATGGACCCGTATTACAAGGTAAAACAGATTGTTGTTCCCGATGTGAAATATGATGTGAATTTTGCCTTGGTTCCTACAGTAGATCGCTGTACGAGCTGTCACCTTGGCATTGATAATCCTGATTATGTTGAAGCAGAACAACCTTATCGAACTCATCCTGATCTTGACCTATATTTAACTGCAGCATCCCCTCATCCCGTAGAACAGTTTGGATGCACCGGTTGTCATTCTGGAAGGAGCAGAGGAACAACATTTAACACAGCAGTTCATATGCCAAATTCCGAAAGTTCAAAACATAATTGGGAAGATGAGTATAACTGGGAAAAAATGCATCATTGGCTTAAACCCATGCTTCCATTAAAATATTCTGAAGCAAGCTGTTTTAAATGCCATGTGGAAAAACCAGATTTAAATGGTGGGGAAAATTTGCAGTTGGGTCTGGCCATTATTGATAAAGCTGGTTGTAATAGCTGTCATCAGATAGAATCCTACCCAAAACAATTTAATACAGGCCCGGATTTAACCCGCATCAGCGATAAAGTTTCTAAAGAATGGACACGGAAATGGATACAAAATCCGCAAAGTTTTCGATACAATACATGGATGCCACATTTTTTCAATCAGGAAAATAATTCTTCTCCTGAAATGGTTCGACGAAATACAACTGAAATTAATGCTATTGTGGAATATTTATTTAGGGACAAAAAAGGAAATAATAAATCATCAGAGAATAAATATTTAGGAAATGCTGAAAATGGTGAAATTTTATTTGACAATGTTGGCTGCAGGGGATGCCATAACATCCAGGAAGAATCCACAGATTTGGCAAATCTTGGTTATGATTTAGACAAACTTCCTTATGAATATACAAACTCGCAGTATGGATATGAGCAGGAAAAAACAAATTTAACAGAGATGACTAAGCAGCAAGGTCCAAACCTCATAGGTCTGGGTTCAAAGACTTCTCCAGAATGGGTATATAACTGGATTAAAAATCCACAGGACTATTGGCCTGAAACCCGAATGCCCGATCTCCGGTTATCCAATCAGGAAGCCAAGGATATAACAGCCTATCTTCTCTCGTTCAAAAATGAGGAATTTGAAAACGAAAATTTCCCTGAGTTTGATAAAAAAGAACTAGAAGATATTACTCGTGGTTGGTTGGTTAAAGCCTACTCTGAAGAAAAAGCTCAAAGTATATTATCAGAAATGGATTATTCTGAAAAGGTTGATTATGTTGCAGACAAGAGTATTCGTTTTTATGGATGTTTTTCCTGCCATAATATTGCTGGATATGAAAATGAAAAACCAATAGGTACTGCATTGACATTTGAGGGATCAAAATCTGTAGACAAATTGGATTTTGGTCATATTCATGATATTGACCATTTGAATTATTCATGGTTTGAGCAGAAACTTGCAAGTCCAAGGATTTTTGATAGACATAAAATTGTAGCTGAGGAAGAAAAACTCCGTATGCCAAATTTTTACCTGAAACCGGAAGAAATAGAAGCGGTAGTGACAGCTTTACTTTCATTCAATGAAGATAAGGTAGGTGAAATGAAACAAGCCAGTCATAAACAGAAAGACGATTCTGTTTATGACGGATATAAAATAATGAATCAATATAATTGTCGAGGATGTCATATCATCGATGGTACTGGAGGACAAATTGCAGATATCATCGGTGCTCCAGAATTTTCACCTCCAAATCTTAATACAGAAGGTGAAAAAGTTCAGCCCGGGTGGTTATTCAAATTTTTAAAAGAACCTACCATAATCAGACCTAATCTACAGGTAAGAATGCCTACGTTTGATATGAGTGATGATGAGTGGAATTCAGTTATTGCTGCATTTCAGGATTTGGATAAAAATAATTTAGTTTTTGAATCAGCTCACCATGTGGACACCAAATCAGATAAATATAAGGCAGGGGAAAAATTGCAGGATTTAGGTGTTTGTTCCAATTGCCATTTTTATGGTACGACATTTCCAAAACAAGATGTGGAAACTTGGGCACCAAACCTTGCCCTTTCCAAAGAAAGACTTCGGCCGGAGTGGATTGTTAAATGGCTGGATGATCCTCAAGCAGTTATGCCAGGAACAAAAATGCCTGCACCATATATCCCGACAAAAGAAGAAATAGATATGCCGGGTTCAAGGTCTGTCTGGGGTGAATCTCTGATTTCTCTTAAAGGTGACAGAAAAGCTATGCTAGAAGGATTGAGAGATTATAATATTTCAATCTCAGGGAAAAAAGATATATCGAAAGAAATTAAAGCCTATTTCGATAAAAACGGTTACAATTTTGGTGAAGAAGAAGGGGATGAGGATGACTGGTAGATTCCCGAATTATCCTTAATTTATTATTCTGTATATTCCCAGGTTGAGGATGAAACACAAATGGTTGTATCTTTTTCTGGGAATACTTTTAATGACTTATAATTTGTCCCTTTTTCATCATTGAATATTCTATGATTGTTATCACAGTAAGGGAGAGTATCACTTTTCCCGCAAGTACAGAAACTGTATTTTTTATTTGATTTTAATTTGATTTTAATTGCGTTTTCTGGTTTGTCCATTAATTAATTCCTTAAAATTATACAAAAAATTTTGGGAAATAAAAAAATAAATATCAACATTACATGGGTTGTCAGAATTCTATGGATGTTATCGTTTATTTTACTCTTGTTTATTAAAGACTTCTCATCTGGCTGGAAATGGGTTTACATTGGATTTATTATATTATTGGCTATCATTACCATTTTCAGAATAAGGGAAGCTCAGAAAGTGTGGTATCAAGAAAGTGACAAGGATAATTAACTGATATTTTAATTGATGAAAAAAAGGGAAGCACTATTTCCCTTTTTTAACAAATTATTGTCTTTTTACTTCTTTTTTTTAGGACGAACAAATGTATGATCTTGAGTAGTAACTGCAACAGTTTCACCATCTTTTCCTATGGTAACTTTGTAATTACCAACACCACCCATTCCTTTTGCTTTCTCATGCCAGAACACAACTTCATAGTCCCCTGAAGGAATTCCCGTAATTTCATATTTCCCATTTTTATCGGTAACCGCAAAATAGGGATGATCAAGAACAGTTGCCCAAGCTTTCATCCAAGGATGTACATCACATTTAACATAAAAGGGTTCTTCAGTTTTATCGAAGGATACTGTTTTCTCTTTGACTACCTTCGGCATGGCAAAATTGAATTGCTTGTTTTTTTTCGCCATAGAATGAATATTATGCATTGTAGGATCACTGTTTTTAATTATCAATTCTTGGTTTTTTATTAACCCAAAAACATGAGGTGAATAAATACAGCCTTTTTGGTCAAGGACTACCGGTTCCTTTGGTGGCCCACCATCATAAGAAACATTTTGTAGACAAACCAGCACATTTGCAAGCTGTCCATCATCATTCATTATAAAACTTTCAGCATACACCTTATCCCTATGAGCTGAACTGCAGACAGGGTCTGCATCCATTTTCAAGGACTTTTTCTTTGGTGGTTTACCTGAATAGGATATGGTTCCTGTTAAATTACCAGCTGAAACAAATGATATGATGAAAATAATCGTTAAAATTAAGTTTATCCTTTTTAAAAAGAAGTACATTATATTTCCTTTAATTAATTAATAAATTATTGATACTGGATTAAAATTACTCCATAATTTTACTCTGCTCCAAGTGGTACTTATTTGATATAAAATAGTTTCATCAATTGTATAAATTTTTGTTCACTATCTAAGGGATAACTATACATTATTTTCCTAAATGTTTATTTTAATCATAATTTCATATTTAATGGTGGGAATAACTACGATTTTGTTATTTCTGACAGGATTTCAGGGATTGGCTCGCACAGATATCTCCGGAATAACACATCCATTATTGGGGTTATTAACCATTTTAATATTCGCATTCACTGAGACCTTTACACTTACTTTTATTTCAGCTTTTATTAAATCGGTGAAACAAAATTTAGAAGCAGGTCAATCTAGTGAATTAACCCAATCTCGAAGCAGAGTTTACAGCCAAGGTATGATATCCATTTAATGGATAACTGCAGTGTTTTTATTAGGTGGTGCAGTGGATACAAATCTCCTTCCTTCTTTTTTTCATGGAATGGTATTTCTGTTAGGTTTTGTTCATTATTTTTATTTGATAAAATTACAACATTCTGTAATGGTAGATTGCCTATTATCCATTGGTGATTTAAATGTATCAGAGGATTCATATAATAATAAATAGAAGTAAATTTGCTAATGTATTATCTTGCAAAATGCTTGGAATTATCTGGTTTGTTTGTCATTGGTGGGGGGATGATACAAAATTTCCCAAAATTGATGAACCCAAAATGGCTTTTGGTGGGGGGTATATTTTTTGCGGCAGGGTGGGTAATAGAAAAATATTTATTGAAAAAAAGGATTTAAAATAAAGATGGCTAAAAAATACGATTATTTAAAGGGAATTCCCGAGTTGCCGGAAAAACCTAATATTAAGAAAAAACGCCCCAAACTTATGGCGGTGGTGGATGAAGACAATTGTACTGGATGTTCTGCCTGCGTTCCTTTTTGCCCAGTGGATTGCATAGAACCGGTTCCAAAAGAAAAATAAGCTATCCCTATTCCTCCCGTTCAGGTTCGATTTGATGAATGTATCGGATGTCAGGTTTGTGCAAGAGTTTGCACAAAATTGACTTGGGATGCCATCAGGATGCTCCCGATTGATGTTTTTGAAGAACGGTATATGATGAAAATTTCCTGATTTTGCATCCGGTTATAAATTATTCTAATAATTATCACGAAAAATCCCCTTAGTTTAATTTTCAGAAGAAATTCATTGTGAAATTTCTGATTGCAATAGGAAGCGAAAAATATTCCGAACCAACCCTGCAAGTAGGAATGAAAGTTGCATCGGCATTTAATGCATCTGTAACGGTAGTTAAAGTTGGTTCTCGGATTAGTGAATATTCTGCGTCTTATGTAAAGCTTGCTCAAGAACGAATGGATGAATGGGATTTTGACAAGCCGGGAGTGGAGGTATTGGAATGGGCATTTAATTTTTTGGCTGAAAGTCAATATATTACAACATCTACAGTTGAAACTGGGTTTCCAAAAACCACATTAATCGAAAAGGGGAAAAACAGGGCGGAAGTATATTTACAGGGGACCACTGGTTCTGATGTAAGTCTTATTTTAAGGAATGGAGATACAATTTCTGAACTAAAGGACGAGGTATCTATCGGACAGTTTGATGTAACCATTATTGGTGGTAGCCAAAAACGTAGAATGTCCCACGATTTAATTCAATATTTAGATAGTTCTATATTTGTTGTGAATCAATATGATCAAAAGAAATCCTATAAATTGTTAATTGCGGTAGACGATTCACCACATACTGAAAAAGCGGTGAAATTTGGAGCTCGAGTATCTCAGGCATTTGATGTGAATGTGGATTTGGTTACTGTCTTCAAAACTGGGTCTATTAATTCAGGATATCAACATGCTGCCGATCGAGCAAAAAAACTAATGAGAAGAATGGGAATACAATATGAAACTCACTTATTAAAAGGTGATCCCATTGATGTCATAAAAAAAACCGCTGGAGATGACCACATAATTGTTATGGGTGCTTCAACAAAAAATCCATTGATTAAATTTTTCACAGGGAGCAAACCCCTGAAGATCATGAAAAATTGTCCCTGTCCTGTCCTAATTATTAAATAAAAATATAATACTGGTTTGTTAAAAAACATTATTTTTTGGATCACTCAGAAACGGTGGTTTTTATTTGCTGTTTTGACTGGTTTGATTCTTTATTCTCTGGAAACTCCTGCAGAACTATCCCTTGAAGGATATAGAACATTGATTATTGTGATAATGGCAATTATCTTGATCATCTTCGAACCTATTCCCCTTCCTGGAGTTGCAATCATGATGCTGTTCCTGCAAGTTTTACTGGGTATAGATGGGCCAAATGATGTGGCAAAGTCCTTTATGAGTGATGCCGTATTTTTTATCATGGGATCGTTGATGCTGGCTGTTGCTATTGTGAGTCAGGGACTCGACTCCCGTCTTGCATTAGGTATCATTAAACTAACGGGAAATAAAACCTGGCGTATTGTACTTGGATTTGTAAGTATTTCTGCGTTTTTATCATCTTTTATCGGTGAACATACCGTTACAGCTATGATGATGCCGGTTGGACTAACTCTGATTTACAACACAAGTACAGATCGAGCCGTAACCAAAAATCTTGCTGCATTGATTCTATTTTCAATTGCCTATGGAAGTGCAATGGGATCTATTGGTACACCTTCTGGTGGGGGACGGAATGTGATTATGATTGGATATTGGCAGGAATTTGGGGTCGCAGATATAACATATCTGGGGTGGATGAAATATGCCTATCCAATGCTCCTGTTCGAAATCCCCATTGCTGTAGCCATTCTTTGGTTCACATTTAAACCCAAACAGAAAATTCTTGATTCTGCTATTAGGAAATTAAAAATTCAAGTAGCGAAGAAAGGAGCCATGACCGGTCAGGATTTAACAACAATTATCGTTTTTTGTATTGTGTTTTTAGGATGGGTGTTTTTCAGTGATAAAATTGGTCTGGGCATAATTGCTCTTATGGGTGTGTTTCTCTATCTCGTTTTGGGACTAATTCGCTGGTCAGATTTGAACCGGAATACAAATTGGGGAGTTATCCTGCTTTTTGGAGCAGCAATTTCTATTGGTCTTCAGATGAAGGAAACTGGAGCAGCATTTTGGATTGCGAATTCGGTTATAGATTTTTTAAAAATAATCAGTGAAGATATTTCTGTTTTACGCTGGATTGTAACTGTCTTATTGACAGGAACATTGACCAACTTGCTAAGTAATGCAGCGACCATTGCGGTCATTGGTCCTATCGTATTAAATATGGGAGGTGATCTACTTATTATGGGCTTTTCAACCGCCATTGCATCAGCGTTTGCATATTTGACTGTTGTTGCTTCACCAACATGCATGATCATACACAGCAGCGGATTGGTTAAGCAGTCCGATTTTCTAAAAGCAGGCTGGAAAATGTTTATCATGTCTTTTATTATTCTTTTCATTATGACGAAATTATGGGCAATATTATGAACGGTTTATTATTGTTGTTTTTTATTACCCTACCACATACTTTAAATTGAGATAGAAATATTCAATTGTATCCATTTTTAAATATTTCCTAGTATAAAAGGGGAAAAAATATGTCAAAAAAAACATCAAGTATTAATCCTACAACAGGAGCCTATCAAAAGGCTGTAGAACACCTCGGCCTTAAACAAAATATAGCACGGGCTTTAGAAATGCCAGATAGAGAACTCACAGTGGAGGTACGGTTCAGGAGAGACAATGGAGAGGTTGCAAGTTTGTTGGGGTTCCGGGTCCAGCATAATAACACTCGCGGTCCTTTTAAGGGAGGGATTCGTTACCACCATCATGTTGACCTAGCAGAGGTAAGATCACTGGCAACGCTGATGACATGGAAAACAGCACTACTGGATATTCCCTATGGTGGTGGAAAGGGTGGGATAGCGGTAAATCCGGAAGAATATAGTGTTCATGAACTTGAACGATTATCAAGAAAATTTTTTCGATCAATTGACCCCGTGATCGGTCCAAACATTGATATTCCTGCTCCGGATGTTAATACAAACTCACAGGTGATGGGATGGTTCATGGATGAATACAGCCAGTCACATGGCTATACACCTGCAATCGTAACCGGTAAGCCCCTTGAGCTTGGCGGATCTGAAGGTAGAGAACATGCCACAGGGAAGGGGACTGCAATAACAGTGAAAGAAATCGCTAATAAATTAGATATAGACCTAGATAGATCCACCGCGGTTATACAGGGTTTCGGTAATGTGGGATCTTTTACAGCCAAATTTCTTGATGATTATGGATGTAAGGTCATTGCAGTTAGTGATATCACCGGTGGTATATATAACCCCGATGGACTTGAGATTTCAAGTTTATTTGACTTTAATTACAAAAATCGAACCATTGATGGTTGTGAACAAGGAAAAAAAATAACCAATGATGAATTATTAGCTCTGGAATGTGATTTTTTGATTCCTGCGGCTTTAGGAAGTGCAATCAATAAAAATAATGTTGATACTTTAAACTGTAAGGTTGTCGTAGAAGCAGCAAATGGACCAGTAACACCAGGAGCTGCTGAAACTCTTTGGGGAAAGCATATACCAATCATACCTGATATTCTTACAAACGCCGGTGGTGTAACGGTGTCCTATTTTGAATGGGTCCAGAATTTGCAGCAATTCAAATGGGAATTAGAGGAAGTAGATACAAAACTGGAAACTAAAATGGTCAAGGCGTTTAATGAGGTATATAATATAAAAGTTGAGAAAAATGTCCCTATGCGTATTGCATCCTTTATGGTTGCGATTGATAGAGTATCACGGTCATATACTTTGAGGGGGGTGTGAATTTTATATCATATACCAATCCCCAAGTTTAATAAATTAACTTTATAAAACCATACAAAGCAGAAAACCCAACCGTGAGGGTCTTTTGTTTCATGGTTTTTGAAATCTTAATCAATAATAAATATTATTTGGGAAATTCTGAAATAATGGAGGTGACTGAAGCAGTCAATTTTTCTGCATAAGGTATGTGGATAAATTCATTGGGGCCATGAGCATTGGACTGAGGTCCCAGAACTCCTGTGATGACAAATTGTGCTTCAGGGAATGCCTCTCCCAACATTGCCATGAAAGGGATAGTCCCACCTTCACCAATGTACAAGGCATTTTTTC
>CAZOUJ010000011.1:15354-19640 GCA_964582955.1 uncultured bacterium | reverse complement strand
CAATTATATAATTTTATATCTTATCACGTTCAAGCCGAGACAGGAAGGGTGGATTTTAAACAGGTGCTAGATTTAGCAAAAGAACATAAACCAAAGATGATTATATGCGGTGGCAGTGCCTATCCACGCTATATTGAATTTGAAATATTCAGAGAGATTGCAGATAAAGTCGGTGCATTTCTCATGACAGATATTGCACATCCTGCTGGGTTAATAGCATCCGGTATTCACCCGTCCCCAATAACTTTTTGTGATGTTATAACAACCACAACACATAAAACATTGCGAGGGCCCAGAGGGGGGATGATTATGATGGGTAAAGACCGGGAAAATCCATGGGGCAAAGTTGCCCCGAAATCCGGAAGGATAAAAAATATTTCTGAACTTGTTGATTCTATGGTGATGCCTGGAATTCAGGGCGGTCCATTAATGCATATTATTTGCGCAAAAGCTGTGGCTTTTGGAGAAGCTCTGGATCCAAGTTTTAAACGCTATTCTAGTCAAATTATACAAAATGCAAAATGTATTGCTGAAGAAATGATGAAAAGAAATTATGATGTTATTTCTGGTGGAACGGATACACATCTTGTGTTAATTGACTTAACTAAAAAAGATGTTTCTGGGAAAAAGGCTGAACAATCCCTAGAAAAAGCGGGAATTACCGTAAATAAAAATATGGTTCCTTTTGACAAGAGAAGTCCTTTGGTCACCAGTGGCATTCGCATTGGAACATCTGCAATTACAACAAGAGGAATGCAAAAGGATCAAATGAAAGTAATCGCAGAAATGATTGATTTAATTGTAAGCAATTATAATGATGAAAAAAAGATTAAAACCGTAAGAGGTCAGGTCAGGGAGTTGTCAAATGATTTCCCATTATATCAGGAATTATTCTCATCCTAAAATATTTTCACTAAAGTTCTCATTGAGGTTCATTTATTATTATTTTCTGTGTGGAATCTTTTTCTTTATACTAAACGGGTGTACACCTGTTTATCTTTTGTCTCATCATCCCCAGTTAAGTGAAAAAGTATTTGAATTAAAAGTAAAACAGGCACTGCGAAAAGCCAAGAAAAATCCTCTCAATTCAACAATCTTACTTGAAGCACAGAAACGATTGACACAATATGGATATACTTTTCAATTAGAGATAGGAGACCGAAAAATTTATGAGGATTATTTAGCATCCAAACATATTTATTTAGAAGCAAGAAAATCTTTTTCTAATGCATTGGTTCTAGGGAAAAATGCACTAAGAAATCTATATCCTGAGATTGATAAATGGTTGTTAAACCCTGAACAAATAAAAATAAATTTTGAGATAAAACATATACCAAATTTATATTGGACGGCAGCGGCTATTGGTGGATTAATCAAAGCAGGTAAGGGGTCTGCAGAAACTATTGTGTTATTACCACAGGTTGGATTACTCTTGGATACAGCATTGAAACTTGATCCGTCATGGGGCAATGGCCGTATTTACACAGCATTAATTTCTTATACAATGGCTGAGTTCCAAGGTTCAAAAGCAAACAGAGAAAAAGTCAAATTCTATTTTGAGGAAGCAGTTCGATTATCTAATGAGACCGATGCAGGTACATTTGTTTCTTATGCTGAGTCTGTGTCCGTTATAAATCAAGATAAGGATGAATTTATCCATTTACTGAACACAGCTCTCGCAATTCCATCTATGGATGATGAAGAAATAAATCTTCAAAATACTATCGCCAGGAATCGTGCTAAATGGTTATTATCAAGAACAGATGAATTATTTTATTAAGAGTATTAGTAAGATATGAGAAGAATTATTATAATGGTTTTATTCTATGGATTGACTCTGCCATTATGTGCAAAGAAAACTGTGATTAAATTAGCAACTTTAGCTCCTGATGGTTCAGAATGGTATTATATGTTAGTGGATTTAGGGCAGCAATGGGAAGATGCGACAGATGGAAGAGTTAAATTAAGAATTTATCCAGGTGGGGTAATCGGGGATGAAAGGGATATGATTAGAAAAATGAGAATTGGGCAAATCCATGGCGCAGCCATTACTTCAGAAGGATTGTCTGAACTCAATCCTGACTTCTATATATTTTTTGTACCTCTTCTTTTTGAAAATTATGGTGAAGTGGATTACATTCGTTCAGAATTAAGAGAGGAACTTATAAGCGGGATAAGAGATAGTGGGTTTGAGTTATTAATGTTTAATGATGTAGGATGGGTATATTGGTTTACAACCTTGTTAATGACTCACCCTGAACAATTAAAAAATCACAAGATTTTTAATTGGGCAGGAGATTATAAATTCACTGAAATCTGGGAAAAAGCAGGATATCAAGCTGTACCGCTTGCTTCCATTGATATACTACCAGGATTGCAAACTGGATTAATCGATGCTGTTACAACTAATCCTCAATTTGCTTTAGTCCAACAGATGTTTGGTATTTCTAATAATATGTTAGATTTGAAATGGGGTCTATTAACGGGCGGGGTTATTCTTGATTCTAAAATATTTAACAATATGAGCAATATTGATAGAGAATCAATTATAAATATTTCCAGGGATTTTGAAAAGAAATATCAGGCCACTATGCGATATAATGATGACAAAGCTATTGAGGTGATGAAAGAATTAGGCTTAAGAGTTAGTACACTTACACCTGAAGAGGAATCTTACTGGCGATCCTATGTTGGAAGTTGGTATCCTGAAATTCAAAATATTTTTAAGAATCTAGATTTATTTGATGAAATAATTGAAATAAAAGAGTCCTATAAAAAGAAAATTTCTGGCACCAATGACTCAGATTAAACCCATGGATAGCCATGAGGTTCATCTCACAGATAAGCTAAAGTGGGGCGAAGATGTTCTAGCTATTTCTGTATTTTTTGCCATCACCTTTCTTCCCTTTTATGATACCATTGCAAGGATATTTAATCTAAACAGTATTCCTGCTTCTCAAATAATTATTCAACACCTAACGCTTTGGACAGGCTTTCTAGGAGCTATTCTTGCTACCCGACAAAATAAACTTCTGGCTCTTACTCGAAAACCGCTATTTACTTCCGATGATGATTTCAATTTTGGAAGATGGATATCCAAATCAGTTTCTTTTATAATTTTATGCGCTTTGATATGGGGCAGTATCCAATTGGTAAAAATTGAATTTCAGTTTCCTATTTATATTGCCCCCCATATCCCTAGATGGGCAGCTCAAATTATTATGCCTGTTGGATTTATATTTATAGCGTTGGAGGTCATTCTGCGTAGTGGAAGCAACGCCATATATCGTTCATCTATCCTGATGGTGACGATCGGTTGGTATATTATTTGTTTATCAGGAAATCTTCAGGATTCAGGATGGTTCCCATGGATAGGTAGTTTTATCATCTTATTTTCCGTCTACCAAGGACTACCAATATTTTTAGCGTTGGGAGGATTATCTGTTCTGTATTTTTGGATGGATAATGAACCCATTGCTTCCATCGCTGCGGAAACAGTAAGGATCGTTGCATCGCCAACACTGGCAACCATTCCACTGTTCACTTTAGCCGGTTACATTTTGGCCGAGAGCGGTGCTCCGAAACGAATTTACAAATTTTTTACACATGCTTTTGGTTGGTTGCAGGGTGGAACGCCGATAATCGTAGTTTTATTGTGTGCTTTTTTTACTGCTTTGACCGGAGGTTCAGGGGTAACAATTCTTGCCTTGGGAGGAATTTTGTATCCTTTGCTAAAGAAGGAAGGATATTCAGAAAAATTTTCATTAGGATTGATCACGGTCTCAGGGGCTTTGGGTTTACTTTTTCCTCCAAGCCTTCCTGTCATAATTTATGGAGTAACGGCTGGTGTAAATGTAAAAGATTTATTTATTCAGGCTTTTTTTCCGGGGGTAGTTTTAGTGCTGAGCATGGTGGCATGGGTATATTTTCAGGGGAAAAGACACAAAATTGAAAGGTCCCCACTTAGATGGGATAAATTAAGAGAAAGTTTTTGGGAGGCAAAATGGGAAATTATTCTTCCTTTTTTAATCCTTACTGGTGTGTTCAGCGGATATATGACATTAGTGGAGACTGCTGCATTTACTGTTGTGTATATATTGAGTATTGAAATACTACTTTATAAGGATTTACCTTTAAAAGATTTGCCTAAAATTATCATTGACTGTGCTACATTAATTGGAGGAGTTTTAATCATTCTTGGTGTTGCAATGGGATTGACAGCCTATCTGGTTGATGCTCTGGTTCCAATGCGGTTGCTGGAATGGATACAATCTACTATTTCATCT
>CAZOUJ010000011.1:8335-15344 GCA_964582955.1 uncultured bacterium | reverse complement strand
ACATTCTTTCTGCAATTATCGTTTTTGTTCCCTTGATTGCACCGCTCGGACTCTTTTTTCAATTGGACCCTGTTCATTTAGCTATTATTTTCATTGCAAATCTTGAATTGGGATTTTTTACGCCGCCCATTGGGATGAATTTATTTTTATCAGCTTATCGGTTTAATAAATCCATGCCTGTTCTATATAATGCTACAATTCCCTTTTTCCTGATCAGATTATTGTTTGTTCTGGTTTTGACATATATTCCTTTACTGTTTTATTAATAATTATAGACTGTATTTTGTAAACTGTTCTTCATCAAAATTGATGGTCTTTTTACTCACACCCTCCTATTACAGTAACCCTTTTTAATATAAAATTATAAATCAATTTGGAACTATTTTATTAAAAAAACATTACTTGACTGAAAACAAAGTACCGAAATAGATTCGATCATACAATGGAGACAACTATTTAAAAACGCTATTAATTGTAGAAAAAACACGGGGATTTCCCCGTTAGTTTAATTCATTATTTATTTTGGAGAAAATATGAGGCGTTTTGCACTAATACCTTTGATGGTTATAAGTTGTCTTACTCCCGCGATTGGAAGTGAAGCAGGAGCAATATTTTTACTTATATCGCCTGGAGCTAGAGCAGGAGGGATGGGAGAGGCAAATGTGGCGGTAGCTGATGATGCCTATGCCAGTTACTGGAATCCAGCCGGATTAGGATTTTTAGAAGGGTCAGAACTTGCCATGATGCATGTAAATTGGTTGCCAAATCTTGCTGATGATCTATACTATGATTTTTTTGCATTCAGAAGGCATGTGCCCAATTTAGGTACTTTTGGGGGTCATCTTATTTATTTAAGCCTTGTTGAACAGGGTCCTGAAGATTATTTGGGGACATTTACCAGTTTTATGATGGCAACTACCGTATCTTACAGCTCATTATTATCACAATACTCCTCATTTGGCATTAATGCAAAGATTTCATATCAGCATTTAGTTGACTTGGGAGCAGGAGCAGAAAAGGGGAAAGGAACATCTCTTGATTTTGGATTTGATCTTGGATACCTAAGAAAAGAATTTTTTACACCTAATTTGGATTTTGGATTAACCATTACAAATATTGGCCCTAAAGTTGCATTTATAGATCCCGCTCAGGCAGATCCACAACCCACAAATCTTGCAATAGGGGTGAAATACAAGTTAATTGATAGTGAATTCAATAAATTATCTATTATTTATGATGTAAACAAATTACTGGTTGCATCTTATCCCGATATGGATTGGGACTGCGACGGATTTGTCGGTCGCTATGATGATGAGGGTCATTACAGTATTAGTGGAGAATATAATCAAGATGGAGATCAAGAAACAGCGCATACGGACCCGGTTTATATTGCAATTTTTACTTCATGGGTTGATGATTGGTTATTAGGTGGTGATACTGATTTCAGTGGAGATGGGAAAATCGGCGGTTTTGATTCGGAAGGAATGCCAACTGATACAATCTCTTTTGGTGATCCAGGATATGGTAAATATGGATGTGAAGAATCTGAAAATATTTGTTCTGAGGAAAATTTAGTTATGGAAGTAGGGACCGGTGAGTCGAGAGGAATTAAAAATGAGTTGGAAAAACTGGTTCATAATTTTGGCATGGAATATTGGTATTCTGAATATTTTGCACTTCGAGCAGGTTATTATTTGGATCAGTCTGGAAAAATATCAAACCCAACCTTTGGAGTGGGACTTCGATTCTCAGGTTATGGTTTTGATTTTGGATACACTTCAGGTGAACCGGGACACCCGCTTACCAATACAATGCGTTTTTCCCTTAACTGGGAATTTTAATACGTAGCAATTTTAATGTATAAAAGATTCTGCAGGATAACTATCCCCATCCTGCTTTTCTCGCTCAATTATATATCAAGTGATGTGATTGGACAAAAAAAAGTGATTTGTCTTTTGGTAGAGTTTCAGGAGAGTGAATCATCGGGGACTACAGGAAATGGGCACTTTTTAATGATTTCGGATACAACCTGTGGTACTTATATCATTGACCCTCCTCCTCATGATAGATCATATTTTCAATCACATTTAAGGGCGGTGAATAATTATTTTCAGGATGTCTCCTATCAAAAATTTGGTATTGATTTGGACCAATCCAGCATATACCCTGAAACAAATAATCAGGTCTATACGCTACCAAATTCAATGAATTATTATAATCCTTATGGAGTTTCAGAATCATTAAAGGAAGAGAGATTAATCACATTATTTAAGGATGCAATTTCGGTCTCTGATTCAGTAGATTTAATTCCATTTGAAGATTATGATTTTGTAATTGTTTTTCACGCAGGTATTGGACAGGATTTTAGTTTGCCTTACCTTGATCCAACCCCAGAAGATATTCCCAGTACTTATGTAGACCGTGATATGTTAGGTGACCCATTTCTAGGCGTAGAACATGGAATAATTCTCCCTGAAACTGAAAATCATATTCTATTTGAAGAAGGCGCGATATTATTTGATCAAGTATCCCAACCATGTGATTTTCAATACGGTTTGACAGGGGTTATTGCACTAATGGTCGGATTTGCTTCTGGATTACCTCCATTATGGGATTTAGAATCTGGAGAAAGTCGAATAGGTATTTTTGGATTAATGGATCAGGGCTCCAATAATGGCCGGGGACTCATTCCTTCATCTCCCGATGCTTGGACAAGAATCTTTGCTGGTTGGGAAAACCCTGAAATTGTTAAATCAGATAATCCAGTTTCTTTACCTTCAAGATCTGAAAATGATATGGTGAAGATTCCCATAACTGATTCTGAATATTTCTTAATTGAAAACCGTAGAAATTCAATATACGCTGGTGTCAGTATAGATTCATTAAGATATGCTATTTGGGAAGAAACAGAAAGATATCCACCGTTCATTGAAATATTGATAGATTCAGTCAGCATTGAAAAAGATGAAAATGGCGTTATAATAGCGGTTCCAAATTATGATTTAGGGCTTCCTGCTTCTGGCCTGCTCATTTGGCATATTGATGAGGATATAATCAACAGTGGAATTAATGATTACAGTATAAATTCTGAAAGAATATTCAAAGGAGTTGATTTGGAAGAAGCTGATGGTGCCCAGGACATTGGATATCCAAATATTCATCTATTTTCAGATCCATCCAGTGGGTATTTTGGCGATATGTGGTTTGATGGGAATTCTGAATACGAAAGATTAACTAATAGATTAGGACCTCCTGAGTTTGGTCCGTATACATATCCAAATACTGGGTCAAATGATGGAGCATTTACATTTCTGAGCATTAATAATATTAGTGCTCCAAATGATACGATGACATTTTTTGTTACAACTACCGATGCGATTATGGCTGAAGGATTTCCTGATTTCTCCCTCCATCTTGGGCTTATATATGATTTCAATGATGATGGAATCCAGGAAGTAATTGGAGGAAAAGATTCCCTTTGGGTAGCAGAAGAAAACAATTTGGAAAGCAAAAAATATTTTCACACTCCATCTGGTAATGTGTATGACTGGTCCGTAGGAGATTTCGAGGAAGAAGTTCCATGGTTAGTCATCAATGAAAGAAGAATAGATTTGTCGGATACAACTACGGTAATCTCTTTTTTTAAATGGAATTTTAACGCGCTAACTTTTATATTTCAGAGAGATACAATATTTCAATCAAAAAATATATTATTTGTGAATGATTCAGAACAAAATCACAAGTATCTTAATCCCGATCACACTAAATACCTAACTACTATAATTCAACTTGATGGAACTGAAGATACACTAAGCCATAGCGGTTGGGTTTCAGTGTGTGACTTGGATTTGGATGGAAAAGGCGAGTGGTTATCAGTGGACGATACAGGTAAATTAACGGCAAAGTACCAAAATGGAGTAACTGTCCCCGGATTCCCGATAAATGGGATAGCAAGCGGAAATAATTGTGCTTTAGTGAGAGATTTATTTGATGATGAACATCCTGAGATTATTGTGCAAAATGAAGGTGGTGTAGTTACGATATTAAATTGGACAGGTCAAGAAGAATTTCGATTAGCAAATCATGGTCCTCTACTTTTTCTTGGAGAGTTTAATGGAAAAAATTCTCTTGTAACAGAATCATCAATATGGCTATTTGATGCGATGGAAGATACAATTGAGAATTCATGGGATTTTACCCATCATGACCCGGGCAATACCAGAATATTGCAAATAATAATACCCCAAAGGAATCCAGATCAGATCCTTATGGATAAGTCACGAACATATATATATCCAAATCCTGCAAAAGACAATTATATAAAAATTAGAATTCAGGTTGAGTCAGCGAATTATATTGAGTGCGAGATTTATGATTTAGCTGGTTATTATATTGACAAATTAATTTTGGATAATCCAGTTCAGGGAATGCCAAATGAAATAGTCTGGAACGTATCAGAATTGGAATCCGGTATCTACTATGTTGATATTACTGATCAGGGAAATAATCGAGCTCAGTCAAAACTGGTCAAAGCGGGCATTGTTCACTAAATCCAATTTATTTTTCTACTTATGAAGAAAAAAATAGTTTTTTTAGTTCTATATATTTTTATTTCAATTTTATTTGGACAAGCTCAATATAATCACCCGGAAATTTACTGGCAGACATTCGAGACAGATCACTTTAATATCCATTTTTATGATATAACAGAACACTCTGCACGAGAGGGTGCGGAAGTTGCTGAACGAGTTTATCCAATTATAACTGATTTGTATGATTATGAGCCGAAACAAAAAACACACATTATTTTCACTGATGTAGACGATATTTCAAATGGAGCAGCTTATTACTATGATAATAAGATCGTGATATGGACATCACCCCTTGATTTTGATCTAAGGGGAAGTCATCGATGGCTTCAAAATGTAATTACCCATGAGTTTACGCATATAGTGTCCATTCAAAAAGCGATGAAATTTGGACAGAATATTCCTGGAGGATATATCCAATTCATGGGGTATGAAGATATTAAACGGAAAGATGTACTTTACGGCTATCCTAATATATTAATCAGTTATCCGATTCCAGGAACTGTTGTCCCCCCCTGGCTTGCAGAAGGCTCTGCTCAATATATGTATGAAAATGCGGATTGGGATAATTGGGACACTCATAGAGATATGATTTTGAGGGACAGATTTTTAAATGATAATCTTTTATCCTTCGCTGAAATGAATACCTTTGGTAAGACGGGAATCGGTAATGAATCTATATATAACTCCGGTTATGCATTTTGCCGGTTTATAGCAGAACATTATGGGAGTGAATCATTGAAACACATTATGGATGAATTATCCAAACCATATGTTTTTTCGATACATAAAGCGCTTGAGAAAGTGACAGGGTTAACCAGTGAAGTATTATATAAAAACTTTAAGGAAAGTCTCCAGAAAAACTATTCAAATATTTCAGAACAAATTCTGAAAAATGAAGTAAAGGGAAAAATATTATTATCAGAGGGGACAGCAAATCTTCATCCAGTTTGGGCTCCTGATGGAAATCAATTTGGATATTTGTCAAATAAGAAAAGTGATTTTTTCAGTCACACTTCACTATACATTTATAATTTGAATACTAAGAAGGATACATTGATTTCCAATGGAGTGCAGAGTAGGGCTGCATGGAATGAAGATGGAATCAAAATATTTTATTCTAAAAAACCGAATTATCCTAACAAACATGGCTCAAAATATTTTGATTTATTTCAATATGATTTTAAAGCCAAAAAGGAGTCAAGGCTGACATATGGTTCCAGAGGATTCTCTCCGGTATGTATTTCGGATACTACTTTAGCATATATTGCTACGTTCGGTGGTTTTCAAAATATTTATTTATTGAATCTTAATTCAAAAAAAATAACACAGATGACCGATTTTCCCGATAAACGAATCGTTCATTCCCTGTATTATAATAATAAAGATAAGCGGATCATTTTTGATTATACTTTCAATCATTTTCGGGATATCGGTTATTATGATATTAATACTGGTTTATTAGACAAAATGATCTCAAATCCGTGGGATGAACGATCTATTGTCCATGATAATGGATATTTGATTTATTCTGATGATAAAACTGGAATATTTAATTTAGTATCTGTAAATAATATATCTGGTGAAAATAGATTTATTACTAATGTGACTGGTGGTGCATTTATGCCTGATATCAATTCAAAGGGACAAATTGTTTATTCACTGTTTGAAAATGGAAAATATTCTATTGCGATTTTGGATTCTATGGATAAAACTGAACCTCCTGTTTTGAGAGATAGGTTATTTACGTTATCCCCTCCAATGGAGTTTAAAGATTCTGGAGAGAAACAAAAGTACGCAGACCAGTTTCCTCCTATGTTTATTCTCCCCAAAATAATGAGTGATTATAAAACTCTCAAACCAGGATTTTATTTTTACTCCAGTGAAATTCTGGAAAGATTATCAATTTTTGGCGGTGCCTCAGCAAATGTAGATAAGGACATGGATTTATTTTTTTTATTAGAGTTTAAGAGATTTTATCCAACATTATTTGCGGAAGTATTTTATCTTACAAGAAATAAATTTGAAAAAACTACGGATGTTTATGATTATGAAGATGATTTAAAATTTCGCATGATTCAATTCAGAGTTGGAGCAAGAATACCTTTCAAAGGAATTCACTCTATTGAATCTTATATGACATGGCAGAGGTACCGGGCATTTTTCAAAAGAAGCATTCCTTTTGAAAATCTTCAAGGTGGCGCTGCTTATGATTATTTTCGTGGATTAACCTCTGGGATATATTGGAAAACAAAGAGATTAAAAAAGAGAGCAGGATTTGGGTATCTTCCATCGTCCGGATTTAAATTAGAACTACATTTAAGTTATGAACATAATAAATTTATCACTGGATTGAATCTTTCTGATTCAGGAACATTGTTGGAGGAATTTTCACCTAATCATACAGGGAAATTGGAATT
>CAZOUJ010000011.1:0-8325 GCA_964582955.1 uncultured bacterium | reverse complement strand
TATAGAAATCCCTAAAACGGGTGGGTGGATGTTATCCACAAGTACAAGTATTGGATACCTTTCTAATTCAGTAGTGGATTCATTTTTCCATTTTTTTGCAGGAGGATTTCCCGGAATAAAAGGATATCCTTTTTACAGTATAGAAGGAACAAAAAAAGGAATTGAAACTATGTCTCTTAGAATTCCAATATTGAAAAATTATAACATTCCCATTGGTATTTTTACATTTCAAAATAGTTCACTGGGATTTGTATACAGTATAGGTGATGCCTGGCGGCGAGAGAAAAAAATAGATTGGAAACAATCAGCTGGCGTTGAGCTTAGATTTAATGGATTTTCCTTTTATAATTATCCCACAGCAATCAGTGTAGAAATTCATAAAGGATTGAATTCATTTACCAATGAGATTGGTGGTGAAACCCTTAAATTCGGTGGTGAGAATCTATTCTATTTATCAATTTTATTTGGTTTTAATAATTAAGTGTTTTCGGAGAATTGTAGAATGAATCAGTTTTTACTATCAGCACTTTTAGGTACTTCTATCATTTTTGGAGGAAATCTTCTGGATAATTACGATGGACGTTTTGAATCAAATTATTGGCTGGGTGATACTACAGATACATCAACACCTCGAGAGTCGGTCGAATCGGAACAATTTTATCCAGCCCGACCATTGGTTCGATCTTTGATATTTCCAGGATGGGGACAGATTTATAATAGATCACCGTGGTGGAAACCAGTTTTATTTGCAGGGATTGAAATTGCAGGAATTTCGGGGTGGTACCAATGGAACAAAAAAGCGGAAGAATTACGATTGGATTATGAAAAATTTGCTGATGATCATTGGAGCATGTATAATTGGATTACAAATACAATAGAATTTCAGGATGTCCTTTTTGATTCTTTAACGTCTTTAGGATATAATTGGGACCCCGATGTGCAATTAATAGGTACACACCATTTGGATATTGTGTATAATAATCAATTATTTTCTTCTGATTGTATGTACATGGAAGAAGAATTTAATTTTGGTGAAGATCAATGTCTTCTTCCAGGCATAGAAGGTGATCCTCCAGCAAGTGTTTATAATCCTTGGATTGCGACTATACTAAATATGGATTTAGAGAACGACCCTGATTCAATTTCAGTGATAAAGGATAGAGATTATTATGAAAATATTGGTAAATATGATCAATTTGTAGCTGGTTGGGAGGGTATACTGGAGAATTATATCATCCAGTTCAAAGACGTAGGGGATACAACAGAGATTATTATTTCCAGTCCTCTGAAGAATGATTATTTAAATCAAAGAAACAATAGTAATGAGTATTTGAGTATGGCAACCTATTCTGTTAGTGCAGTTATGTTTAATCATATAATCAGCGCGTTTGAAGCCGTGTGGTCATCCACAAGTCAATCAAGAAAAAATAAAACGATAGAAACTTCAGCAAAACTTATCTACAGTAAGTATGCCAATTATGGGATAGGTGGCATTTCCTTGTCTATCAGATTCTAATAAAATAAATGAATTACAGTAAATTTTGGATAATTATCCTTTCATTAATCTGGATAGGATGTGCAGGAAATATTAAAGATGATGATAACTATGACTCTCAGTTCAAAGAAGCGCTACGGTTATTAGAAAAAGAAAAATTTATCAGTGCACAGGATATATTAAATACACTGGCAATTCGAGCTTCTCATACAGACATAGGCGACAACATTCTGTACTATTTGGGAGAATCTTATTTTTTAAATGAAGAATATCAATTAGCAGTAATCGAATATGATAAACTGATCCGAAGAATGGGATATAGTCCCTTGATTGAAAAGGCTCGTTGGAGAATTTGTGAATGTTATGTTGCAATGTCGCCTAAATATTATTTGGATCAAATATCTTCGGAAAAAGCGATTGAAAAAATTCAGGAATTTTTGGAAGATTATCCTTTTTCTGAACAAAAGGAATCTGCAAATAATACTGTTCAGAAGATGCGGAATAAACTGGGTAAAAAAGCATATGAAACAGGGATATTATATATAAAATTAGGTGCCTATGATTCTGCAATTCTTGCATTTGAGCAGATGCTTGAAAATTATTATGATACAGAATATGTTTCACAGGCTCACCTGGGAATTATTCGGTCATACAGCGCTATGGAAGAGGTGAATAAAGTAGAAGAATATTATCAATCTTATAAACATGTATTACCTGAGGATATGGCTCAGAAAGCCAATGAAATTATTAATGAATTGAAAAAAAGAATGTTAAAAAAAGGTTAATGAAAATATGCTTATTTGGAGGAACATTTGATCCTCCCCATTTAGGTCATTTATTGATTGCACAGACAGTGTGTGAGGCGGAAAATTTTGATAAAATAGTTTTTATTCCCGCTTTTAATCCGCCTAA
The DNA here is from genome assembly GCA_964582955.1 of uncultured bacterium. Classification (GTDB taxonomy): domain Bacteria; phylum Fidelibacterota; class Marinisomatia; order Marinisomatales; family AB-629-J13; genus AB-629-J13. The sequence continues at coordinate 5,918 of CAZOUJ010000011.1, read as the reverse complement.
CAAAAACCTGAATAATATAACCCCGGTCAAGTTACGACTGGAAATGCTTGAGTCCGCCGTATTGAATAATCCCCGATTTGAAATTTCACAAATGGAAATTCAACGAGGTGGTACATCCTATTCTTTGGATACCATCAATCAATTCAAAACTGAATATCAATTAACAAAAGACAATTTATTTTATCTTATAGGTAGCGATACATTGACGCAATTTGATTTATGGAAAGAGCCAAAAAAGATTGTAAATGAATGTTCCGTTTTAGTTGCTGTTCGTCCTGGATTTAAACCGAGTAATATTCCTAATTGGATTTTTCATAATATTCAATTTGCGAATATTCCTAGATTTGAAATATCAAGTTCCAATATCCGTCAACGGTGGAAGGAAAATAAGACAATTCGATATATGGTTTCGCTTTCAGTATGGGAAATAATAAATAAGTATAATTTGTATTCTTGATGATTATCAGTGTTCTATATCTGATTGTTGGATCTGTATTATTATATTTTGGAGCAGACTGGATGGTAAAATCCTCTGTTCATATTGCCTCAAGATTAAATATTTCCCGATTTGTGATTGGGCTTACTATTGTTGCATTTGGAACTTCTCTTCCCGAACTTGGTGTGAGTTTAAAGGCTGCACTATTTAATAAATCAGGTATAGCTATCGGGAATATTATAGGATCCAATATAACGAATATCCTTTTGGTATTAGGTATCTGTTCTCTATTCAGTCCAATTGTGATATCATTCAGCATAATCAGAAAAGATATTTTTATATATTTAGGTGTCTGTGTTTTACTGATTCTCCTCATGTGGAATGGAATATTGGAACAGTGGGAAGGTATTCTTTTGTTTACTGGTCTCATATTTTACACCATTCATTCTTTTATAACCGATAAATCTGATAATAATGATTTAGATGCCCCAGTATCTAATTGGTACAAGACTATCTTATTTTTAGTTCTTGGTATTGTTTTACTTTATTTTGGGTCTGAATATTTTATTGATGGTGCCATAGGTATTGCAAAGATCATTGGAGTAAATGATTTAATTATTGGGATGTCTGTTGTCGCTTTGGGTACATCCTTACCCGAGCTAGTAACCTCTGTGTTTGCTGCTATTAAAAAAGAGCACTCCATTTCAGTAGGTAATATTTTAGGTTCCAATTTATTTAATATATTATTTGTTTTAGGATTGGTTTCTAGTATAACTCCTCTATCAGTTGAAAGAAGTATTTTCAGTTTTGAAATTCCATTTATGATTGGTACCGGACTTTTATTAATACCCATCACTTTAAGGCAAGGACCAATTTCAAAAGGAATATCCTTTTTGATGCTTACTGGGTATTTCATTTTTATTATCATTCTGTTTACTTAGTTAATATTTAAATATGATATTGTTTAAAAATGTATCACTGCAATACGAACCTGATGCTGGTATTCATGATATAAACTTTCAAATTAATTCAAATGAATTTGCTTTTCTGATTGGTTCCACGGGGTCAGGAAAATCAACTATTCTAAAGTTGATCTACATGGAACTGATTCCAGATAGTGGTACTGTGGAAATATTAAAATATTCCTCGAAAAAAATTAAAAGAAGAAAAATTCCATTTCTGCGTAGAAAGGTAGGAATGATATTTCAAGATTACAGGTTATTAAAAGACAGAAATATCTTTGAAAATATTGCATTACCTCTCCATGTTATGGGTTATGGAAGACAAGAGATCTATGAACGGGTTCAAAATGTGATAATTGAGGTGGGATTAGAAGGAAAAGAAAAAAGAAAACCAAATGAACTTTCTGGTGGAGAACAACAGAAAGCCTGTATTGCGAGGGCGCTTGAGAAAGAACCGGAAATTATTTTAGCTGATGCACCCTCAGCGAATTTAGATCCTGATTCTGCTAGAAATTTATTAGAACTATTAAAGAATATCCATTCAAGAGGGACACTTGTTTTGATGGCAACTCATCAATGGCAACATTTCTATTTTGACCTAATAAAGGATCGGGAACATAGAATTTTTAATATTGAGAATGGGCGGTTAATAGAATAATGGATAAAACTGTTTTTCTAATAGTTGAGGGATTAACAAATCTATGGAGACATAAGGGTACAGCTATTACATCCATTATAACCGTTTGTCTTTCACTTATTTTTTTAGGTTTCTTGTTAATTATCAATGGGAATTCAGATAACTTGCCCCAATTATTCCGATCAAAATATAAAGCGGAAGTTTTCTTTAAGGAAAAAGTAACTAATGAAGGTGCGGAACATATTACGCATCAAATCAAAACTCAGTCACTGGTCAAAAGTGCAACTTTAGTGACGAAGGAAGATGCTCTCCAAATCTATGAAGATGAGTTTGGAGAAAACGTATTAGAAATGTTGGGGAATAATCCGTTTCCATCTAGTTGTATTGTTAAATTAAATGAAAAGAAATTTTCGACAACACAAGCAGAATCACTTATAAGACAAATAAAGAAACTGAAAGGGGTCTCATCTATTTATTATCAAGGTGGCTTAATATCAAAACTGGAGACTCTGTATTATTATTTTTTGATATCAATGAAAATTATGGTCACTATTATATTGGTAATATCCATTATCTTTATAACAAACACAGTGAAATTAACTATTCATGTCCGGTCAGAATTAATTCGAAACTTAAAATTGATCGGAGCCACAAACTTCTTTGTAAAAATTCCATTTATTATTGAGGGAATGTTTCAATCAATCATTGGAGCATGTCTTGCATATGGAGTGTTGATCCTTATGGTTAATGGTTTAAATAATATATTGAATGATTGGATTTATTTTCAATTATCCGTTGACAGATTATTACCGATATGGTTAATGATTGTATCCATAACCGTTGGTTTTATTGGTAGTATGAAGGCGGTTTCAAAATTTATATGAATTCATTTAAAATGAAGCACCTACTTCCTTGACAATAGAATAATGACCTGACTAAGTTTTACGTTATGATTAAACATGAAAAATATAGTTTAACTCAGCGGGATGAAAATGTGCTGAAGGCAACAATTGATGAGTTAATTTTATCAAATCAGCCAGTAGGTTCAAAATTATTAAAAGAACAGTATACTTTTAAGTTTAGTCCTGCAACCATTAGGAATATTTTATCAAAATTAGAATCCTATAATTTGTTAACTCATATTTATACCTCTTCGGGAAGGACACCTACAAATCAGGGGTATCGTTATTATGTTGATAAATTTGATTCAAAATTATCTTCACATCTTATCCAAGTTTATAAAAATCATTTTAAGGAGTTGGAATCATTATCCTCCAACGTAGATTTATTGATGGAATCAACCGCAACCCTACTTTCCAAAATTACCAAATTATTCGGGTTGGTCATGATTTCCGAAAATGAAAAAAGTATCCTCATCGATATTGAATTAGTTCATATTTCGTCGGATAGAATATTGGTTATTTTGGCACTCGAATCTGGTCTTATAAAAAATATTGTTTTGAATCTCAAATGTGAGATTAAAAAGAAGGATATTAATAAAATTACGAAATTACTAAACGAAAAATTATTGGGTTTGACTTTAAATGAAATTAATGACACTATTAAAGGGAGATTGAAAGAGTCAGATGTTTATCAGCATGAGATTGTTCAAATATTAATTGAACATCCTTCAATTAACAAAACCAAAGTAGAACAACCATCTATTTATACCTCCCATATTCATGAATTACTCAAACATCCTGAATTTCAAGAAGCTTCCATTATCCGAAAAACCTTGGAAGCGCTGGATTCAGATGAATTCCAATCTTGTATAACATCGCTTGTCGATAATGATCATGGATTTACAATTATTGGTGATGAGCATGAATTTGAATTAATGGATCATTGCTCTATTGTTTCATCTCCTTTTAAGGGAGAACAGTTAATGGGACAATTGGCCATAGTTGGTCCAACCCGCATACCCTATCATAAAATTAAAAATACATTAAACTATTTAGCGGAGGTGATATCCTGTGTGTGCTGATAAAATTAAAAATGGACATGAAGATACGTTGGCTCAAAATGGGGAACCTAAGAAAAAACAGACCACCAATAAAAAAATAAAGAAAAAAGAAAAAATAGCGGAAATTCAAAAACAGTTTTCCGCACTTGAAGATAAACATCTGAGACTAAAGGCCGAATTTGAAAATTTTCGACGGAGAAAAGAAAAAGAGATTATTCGGTATTTGGAATATGATGGTATAAAAATAGTTGAAAAACTCTTACCTATTGTTGATGATTTTGACCGAATGCTCCATGCAACCGGAACAAATATGGAAAATATAAATCACGATTCAATAAAAGAGGGAGCAGAGTTGGTATTCAATAAATTTATCAAACTTCTTGATGAAACACAGGTGAAATCATTTGGAGTGCCAGGTGATTTATTGGATGCGAATCTACACGATGCCATGATGACAAGAACAGATAAAAAGAAGAAAGATGGTGAGATATTGGAAGTGTTTGAAAAAGGGTATCGTTATAAGGAAAAAGTGATTCGTCATGCAAAAGTTATTGTGAATAAAAAATGAAGGATCTTTATGATATAATTGGAGTGAGTAAATCTGCTTCAAAGGATGAGATTAAAAAAGCATACCGAAAAATAGCAATGAAATATCACCCTGATAAAAATCCGGGGGACAAGGAAGCAGAACAAAATTTTAAGGAAGCAGCGGAAGCTTACTCTGTACTGGGTGATGATCGTAAGAAAGCCCAATACGATCAATTTGGGCATGCTGGAGTAGGAATGGGAGAGCAGGGGGGAGGTCAAGGATTTGGTGGAATTCATATGTCTATGGATGATATTTTCGATCAATTTGGAGATATCTTTGGTGGTAGTCCTTTTGAATCATTTTTAGGAGGTGGCCAATCAAGAAGATCTAGTTCACGGTGTTCAAATATTAAAATAAAATTAAAAGTTTCCTTTGAAGAAATATTGAAAGGAATTGAGAAAAAATTAAAATATAAACGCAGAATTCCTGATCCGGAAACAACTTTTATAAACTGTAAACATTGTGGTGGCTCAGGGCAGGTCACTCGGGTTACACAATCTTTTCTTGGGCAAATGCGGAGCACAACAGTGTGTCCCCATTGTAATGGGACGGGTAAACAAGTTGGTACTCGATCAAGAAATGCAGGTCCGGATGGATTGATTTTGGATAAAAAAACTATCTTAGTAAAGATCCCTCCCGGTATTGAAGATGGTAACTATATGACTTTTGATGGGAAAGGACATTTTGGACATGGGGGAGCTAACCCCGGAGATTTGATTGTATTTTTTGATGAGATTCCTCATATATATTTTACCCGAAATGACAGAGATGTTTTTATTGAAGTTCGGTTATCTTTTTCTCAGGCAGCTCTTGGGGATAAAATACAAATTCCTACATTAGAAGGGAAGGCATCCTTAACTATACCGGTAGGGATACAATCCGGACAGATACTTAGGATGAAAAGAAAGGGATTTCCTCAGTTGCGTGGAGGTAATCGTGGTGACCAGCTAGTACATATTCAACTCAAAACTCCCCAATCCCTCAAAATGAAGGAAAAGGAATTATTTGGAAAATTAGCAGATTTTAATGGAGATAAAAAAGCATCCTTTGCAAAGGTGAAATTTTAACAATGAAAGCGTTCCTTCAAAACAAAAAGAAAGTTATCCTATTTTTATCTACATTTTTTGTAGTGGGAATTATTATCGGTACTGTTAGAAACGATACACTTTATTTATCCCCCAATTCTACACATAATGAAATACCAGAACTTAGATCCTTAGCTCAGACTGTATATTATGTCAAAATGTACACTAAATCCAGTGAATCTGTTTCAGTTTATCAAAGATTAATTAATTAATATAGTGCTGATAAAGTTGCAATTATCACTTTAC
>CAZOUJ010000010.1:0-20182 GCA_964582955.1 uncultured bacterium | reverse complement strand
ACAACAGAAGAAGCGGGTAGATTGCGTGACCCCGATGGAAACGCCGGGGCTAGGTCAATGACTATCAATCGGGTTTCTTTAAGATTCCTGAGAACAGAACTCGGCTTACAGACCGACTCAATTGTGATAAAATGAATTGGAAAACATTGAATCCCCCCTTTGAGCAAGTTCATAGATTGGAAAAAGGGTTTCCCTGTTTTAAAATAATTGCTAGGATTATGGTACACCGAGGTATTAAATCTTTAAAACAGTCTAGATCTTTTTTTCACCATCTCTGGTATAACTCCATGGTCCGTGTTTATTTAATAAAAGTTATTATTTTTATGATAGAAGGAAACAAATGGAAAACGTACACTGCCATTCAATTAAATGTTAGGGATATTATTTTTTACGCATGAACAGAGCAAAAATTAAAGGGATAGGTTTTAGTGTGCCAGAAAGAGTTGTAAAAAATTCTGAATTAGAAAAATATATGGATACATCAGATGAGTGGATTCGAAGCCGCAGTGGGATTAAGGAAAGGCGATGGGTATCCACAGGGGTGGGCACATCTGATTTAGCCATAGATGCTTCAAAAAAAGCAATTCAAATGGCGGACATTGATCCCCAAACCATAGATTTGATTATTGTGGGGTCCTTGACGTCAGATTATTTTTTCCCTGGGGTAAGCGCACAGGTTCAGCACGCATTAGGAATAAGCCCTATCGGAGCTTTTGATGTAAAAGCTGCCTGCTCCGCATTTATTTATTCGCTTTCCATTGGAGATCAATTTATTCAAACCGGAAAATATCAAACCGTGTTAGTAATTGGCGCTGAAGTACAATCTACCGCATTGGATATGTCAACAAAAGGACGAGATATGGCAGTATTGTTTGCTGATGGTGCCGGAGCTGTAATTTTAAAAAAACATGATGGTGACTCAGGGATCCTTTCAACACATCTGCATTGCCAAGGAAAATTTTTAAAAGAGCTATGGTGTGAAGGACCGGTATCAAGAGAAAACCCTAGGCTATCTGTGGAGATGTTAAAAGAAGGGCGTCACTTCCCTTATATGAATGGAAGAGAAGTGTTCAAAAATGCAGTGCGCCGGTTTCCTGAAGTTATCAAGGAAGCTCTTGATGAAAATGATTTATCTATTGATGATGTTTCTCTTATTATTCCACATCAGGCAAATGAACGGATTACAATATCGGTTAGGAAAAAATTAGGGATTGAAGAAAGTAAGGTATTTAGCAATATTCATAAATTTGGAAATACAACCGGTGCTTCCATCCCTATTGCATTGTGTGATGCTTATGAACAGGGGAAGTTTTCTCAGAAAGACATTATTATATTAGCAGCATTTGGCGCAGGATTCACATGGGCATCAGCTGCAATTCGATGGTAAAAGAAGGATCAGAATGAGAGAGACCTATTTTGGATAAATTATTTTTTACCGAAGAGCATGAAATGCTAAAAAAAATGGTTCAGGATTTTGCGGAAAACGAGGTGGAACCTCTGGCCCGGGAAATGGATGAAAAGGAAACAATCCCAAAAGATTTAATCGATAAAATGGGACACCTTGGAATAATGGGAATCCCAGTGCCGGAAAAATATGGAGGAGCAGGAATGGACACTGTTGCTTATGCAACAGCAATCATGGAATTGGCAAAAGTGGATGCTTCTGTTGCTATTACTGTAGCAGCTCATACATCACTGGGGACCATGCCTATAGTATTAGCAGGATCTGAAGAACAAAAAATGAAATATGTACCTGATCTTGCATCAGGGAAGGTTTTGGGAGCATTTGGTTTGACAGAACCAGAAGCTGGTAGTGACGCAGGTGCTACAAAAACGACTGCCGTGAAAAATGGAGATGAATATATAGTAAACGGGAGCAAAATATTTATAACGAATTCTGGTATATCTGGCTATTTAAATCTTACAGCGCAGATAATTGAAGATGAGAAAATAATTGGAGTAGGAGCATTTATTACAGAAACAAATAACCCTGGACTTATCATTTCCCCTAAAGAGAAAAAAATGGGATGGCGTGCCAGTGATACACATCAATTATTTTTTAAAGATATGTGTGTTCCAGCAAAGAATATGATTGGGAATCCTCAGGATGGATTTAAGACCTTTTTAAATACATTAACGGGAGGGAGAATTTCCATTAGCGCCCTATCCGTAGGTACAGCAGAAGGTTCTTATTTGAAAGCGTTGGACTATGCATGTGAACGGGAAGCTTTTGGGAAACAAATACATCATTTTCAGCAGATAGGATTTAAATTGGCTGATATGGCAACAAGAATTGAGGCAGCAAAACTGCTTATGTATCATTCAGCATGGATGCAAGACAATGGTAAAGATGTAATGAAGGAAGCTGCAATGGCCAAATTATTTGCTAGTGAATGTGCCATGGATGTTACCACTGATTCTATTCAGATTCATGGAGGTTATGGTTATGTAAAGGAATATGATGTGGAACGGTTTTTTCGTGATGCAAAAATTCTGGAAATTGGGGAAGGTACCAGTGAAATTCAACGGCTTATCATAGCCAGAGAGATAGTAAAAAATGTTAGAAAGATCTAAGAAAAAATACGGCAAGTCATCTTTTTTTAAAAGAGCGTTTACGTTTCTTAATAAATTCTGGCCTCAAATTATAATTCTCTCAAGTTTGGTTTTTCTGTCATCCTTGTTTTTCCCTAGCGGGGAGTCATTAAAATATTCTTACCAATTAAATGACATACCAAGAGAGCCAATTATTGCCCCATTCACTTTTCCCATTCTTAAATCAGAAGAAAAATTAGAAACGGAGTTAGAAGAAGCTCTAAGATTGGAACCATTTGTATTTAAGCGCAATACAAAATTGGTACAAAAATGGACGAACAGTCTTGAGATATTTTTTCTTCTCTCTGAAGAAATAAGAAAAACAAAGGATAAATACCTTCAATCCAAAGACTTAGTCTACCGATATAGGTATGATGAAAATTATAACCTAGTTTTAGCGGACTTCAAGGCAGATAGTACTGAACTATCTCAATTAAACTCAGATATTGAAAAAAAATATTTGATTTCGACCAAGGAAATTCCTTGGGCTTCTTTTTTAGATGTGGAGTATAAAACTGGGCCACAATATGACTTGAATGAATTTGAAAAGACCATTATTCAAATATGTAGAAACCGATGGGCAGAGGGGATTTATGACATTCCAAAAATGAACATTAAAAGTGAGAAAACCATGATACATCAAGGTGAAGTTCCTATTCTGTCAAATACCGATGAATATCATGATTTGGAATCAGCCTGGATAAGAGCAAAACAAGAATTAACTCAGTACTATGCAAATCCAGAGGAGCCTCAGCACACAATAGGGTATGCTCTTATTGTTGAATTTATGAAACCCAATCTCATTTATGATAAAGATGTAACAGAAAGAAGACAACAATCAAGGTTGGACAGAGTTCCACGTTTCCAAGGAACTATATTAAAAGATGAAAGAATTGTGGATGCCAATGAACGTATCAGTGAAGAAGTACTATTGACACTTGAATCACTTTCAACATCTATTGATGAAAAAGAAGGGAAAAAGACAGGACTAGAGGCCTTTTTAAGTTATTTTGGAAGACTGATAGTTGTTGGATCCATTATTTCACTTTCTTTTACATTTTTAAGTGTTTATCGAATGGAGATATTTCAGGAATGGAAAATGATTTTTCTCATTGCTTTGGTCTTTTTTGTGGAAACGGTATTGGTATATCTCCTGGTGATTCAATTGGGATTTTCGCATTATTTCCTATTTCTTACCGTCTCAGCAATGACCCTCACTATATTATTTGATGCCAGAATTGGATTTATGGGTACGACATCAATGGCTATTCTTAATGCAGTGATGTTAGGTAATAATCTTGATTTCATTATTGTTGGGATGACCTTGTCCAGTATGGCAATGTATAATGTGAGAGAGCTTCGTACACGAACGCAGGTTTTTACAACGATTTTTTCCTTGTTATTTACCAGTTTTATTGTTTTGATCGGTTTAGGGCTTTTCAAGGGAAATCCCTGGTCAACAATTTGGGCTGACTTACTACCTCTTGTAATCACAAGCATATTGGCTCCAGTTGTTACGTATGGTTTAATAGGACTATTAGAGATCGCCTTTCAGATTACAACAGATCTTACGTTGATCGAACTTTTAGATTTTGAGCACCCCCTGCTTAAACGGTTGCAACAGGAAGCCAACGGAACATTTAATCACAGCATTGTTGTAGGAAATTTAGCTGAAGCATGTGCAAATGCCATTGGGGCCCGCTCATTGTTGTGCAGAGTGGGCGCGTATTATCATGATGTGGGTAAAATGGTACGCCCTGAGTATTTTATTGAAAATCAATTTACTGGGGAAAACAAGCATGACACTCTTACTTATGTGATGAGTGCAAAAACTATTAAAAACCATGTAAAAGAAGGATTAGAATTAGCACGTGAATATAAAGTCCCTAAAGTTGTGAGAGATTTTATTCCTATGCACCATGGTACAACACGAGTAGAATATTTTTACAGAAAAGCTTTAGAAAATTCAGAGAATCCTGAAAAAGTTGATAAAAAAGCATTTCAGTATCCGGGACCTAAGCCTAACACTAAAGAGACAGGAATTCTTATGCTTTGTGAGGCAATAGAGGCGGCTGTAAGATCATTAAAAAACCCGGATATTATCAAAATCGAGGCTATGATTGATAATATAATAAAACACCGCATTGATGAAGGTCAGCTGGACACATGTCCTCTTACACTGGCTGAACTAAAAAAAATAAAAGGGACTGTTGATGGAAATACTGGAATGCTTCCAGTATTGAGAGGGATTTATCATATTCGGGTAGAATACCCTGACACTGAGACAGAAACAAGTAATGCATCAACACAATCGTGATTCAAATACAAATTGAAACAGATCCTGAATTTGTTTCACCAGAAAAAGATATATGCACATTAGTTCTGGAAAATGTGTTTAATGACCAAAATATCACTAACGCAAATATAACATGCATTTTTGGAAGGGATGAATTATTGACACGGTTAAAAAAAAAGTATTTTGGGAAAAACCATTTGACTGATGTGATTGCATTTCGCCTGAATGATGAATCCGAAAAACAGATTGATGGAGAAATTTATATAAGCCTTCCAAGGGCAAAAGACAATGCTATAAAATTTGGTGAACCTATTGAAAAAGAAATTACAAGATTGATGATTCATGGATCACTTCATTTGATTGGTTACACGGATGACACTTCAAATACAAAGAATGAAATGACACAGTTGGAGGACCAATATCTTGCAAACACAATGTGGGAAAGCATACTACAAGCTACATAAAAAAGATAAATGAATAACAAAAATACAGAAAAATCCTTTACTAATTTATTAAATATTGTTCGTCAGCTAAGAGGTCCGGATGGATGCCCTTGGGATAAAGAACAGACCCACGAATCTCTTCTCCCATATTTTCTTGAAGAGGCCTATGAAGTGATCGAAGGAGTAGAGACGGGAGATATGAACTTGTTAAAAGAAGAATTGGGTGATGTACTTCTTCATGTTGTTTTTCAGGCAGATATCGCTCAAAACAACAGCGAGTTCACAATTGAAGATTCATTGAATCATGTGAATAAAAAATTGGTTCGCCGTCACCCCCATGTGTTTGGGGATAAGAAAGCAGATGAAGCGTTTCATGCCAAACAGAACTGGGAGTCCGCTAAGCATAAAGAGAAAAAACGGAAGTCCCGACTTGATGGTGTTCCTGAGACGCTTCCGGCATTAACCAGAGCTCAACGCATTCAAGAAAAAGCAAGTTATACAGGGTTTGATTGGGAGAAAATTGAACAGGTGTGGGAAAAGATACACGAAGAAATTCAAGAATTAAAGGAAGCACAGTCAAACGGAAACAAATACCATATTGAAGAAGAGATTGGTGATGTAATATTTTCTATAGTGAACTTGGCAAGGTTTCTGAATATTTCTGCAGAATCTGCTTTAAGAAAAACAAACCGGAAATTCTTAACACGATTTAAAGATGTTGAAACTGAATTAAAAAAACGGGGAAAGGAAGTGGAGGATTCTAATTTGGAAGAGATGGATGAGATATGGAACATAGTAAAGTAATACCATTAGTTTAAAAATTTAAACCAAGGCTCTGGTTTTATATCCCCTTCAAAGATTCCCTTTTCATTTCAATGCCCATATAGTGATGCATTTTTTAGTTTTTAACAATTTCAGTCATAGGTAATCCTTTTTAAATATTGTTTATCAAAACGATTCTCCATGAACGGTCACAACCAAATTTCTATTACCTCCTTGATTTCGGTGTTCACACAGGTAAATCCCCTGCCAAGTCCCAAAAGCCAATTCCCCATTTGTTATGGGGACAGAAACAGATGAGCCTAAAATAGAAGCTTTTAAGTGTGCCGGCATGTCATCAGCTCCTTCAAAAGTGTGTCGGTAATATGGTTGGTTTTCCGGGACCATTTGATTGAAATGGGATTCAAAATCCACTCGCACAGTTGAGTCTGCATCTTCGTTAATTGTGAGGGAGGCGGAGGTATGTTTGATAAATAAATGGAACAGCCCAACTTTCACTTGGCCTACTTCATGAACGTTTTCCAATACTTCATTTGTGATTAGATGAAAGCCTCTTGATTTTGCTGAAATGGAAACTGTTTTCTGAATCCACATATTCAGTTTAAATGTTTTTTCATAATGATTCGGGTTCCCAATGGATCGTCCATTGGAATTTCATTTATTATTGTGAACCCCCTGTTCAGTGAAAGTTTGATCATGGCGTCATGTTTCTTTCTGGTTTTCATTTGAATAAAATCGTACCCTTTTTTAAACGCCCAATTTTCTTGATAGTCAGCCAGTTTACTGGCGACGCTCTTATGTCTGAATCTAGGGAGAACGCCCCCCATCCAGCTGTAAAAACCTCCATCATTATAACGATCATAACCCGTTTTAAATCCAATAGGGTTGTTATCCATATCCGCAATTAGAATAAGATGGTTCACAGTTTCGCATCGGTTCTTATATTCATTTATTTCATAGGGCGAATCAAATTCAGGAATTATTTTAGATAAATTGAAGCATTCCTCAAAGGTGCCTTTCCGATTTATCATTATGTCTTACGTTCCTTTTTTCGAGCAGCAGGGAACAATACATTATTTAAAATCAATCGATATCCAGGTGAATTTCTATGGAGTGTTAAATCTGTAGGGGGGTCACCAACAAAATGACGATAGTCCTCTGGGTCATGACCTCCCAAAAAAGCAAAAGCGCCTTTTCCAAAGCTTCCGTGAAGATATTTTACCTGATCCGATGCGGGGTCCTCGCCCATTAGCACTATATGTTTTTTAATTTTACTTTTATGGTATCCAGTTGTTTGTCCCATGAATCCCTTAATTGTAAATACGTGATTTTGGGTAAGCATAGTTGGAACCGGATCAAATTTAGCAGAGAATTCAAAAAGTGTGAAATAATCTGCTTCGGCTCCTCGTGTGATGGGATTATTGCTGGGAGGAAAGTCAATATCGGAATATTCATACACCATGGGGTCAGTGATGAGATTAAAATCAGTAAAGGCCAGAGATTTGGAAAAGTCAAGACGACTTTGGGCATTTGGATCAATGGGAGTTCCGTCAAACACACGGTGGGCTGCATCAAACCCTTCCTCAGCCAAAGCAATGTCGTAGGAATCCGTTGCAGAACACATGGCAAAAAGGAATCCTCCCTGTCCTACATAATTTTTAATAGCTCGAGCTACAGCTTTTTTTTCTTCATGAACAGAAGGAAATCCCAGTTTCAGAGCTAAAGATTCAAACTGTTCTTTTTGTTTAATGTACCATAAAGCGGTATGATAGCTTCGATAAAATTTTCCATATTGTCCTGTAAAATCCTCATGATGCAGATGGAGCCAATCAATTTTCTCAAAACCATGTAGCAACACTTCTTCATCCCAAATGGTTTTGTAGGGTACTTCTGCATACGTTAGGGCAAGAGTAACCGCATCATCCCAGGGCTGTTTGTTTGGCGGGGAATAAATAGCAACTTTCGGAGCTTTTTCCAACAGTACAATTTCCATGTTATTTTCTTCAATCTCACCATAGATGGACAGAGCTGTATTTCCATCAATAATATTAAATGTTACGCCCCTGAGCCTGCACTCCTGAATAATAAACGGGAACTGATCAATCAAGAATGAGCCACCACGGAAATTGAGAAGCCACTCCACATTCACTCGTTCTGTGAGCACATGAAAGGCAATTCCATATGCTTTCAAATGATCTTTTTGTGTCAAGTCCATTGGGATGAGTATTTTTTGAGAAAAAGTAAAAGTTACAATTAATAACAGGAATATTTTTTTCATTTTGTGTCAGCTTTTCATTTTATCTTTTAATTTTCGCACGTGCAGCCTTATGGGCTCTGCTAGATAACAATCAGGATATTTTTCCAAGAGTGTAAAATAATGTTTCAGTGCTTCTTCATTATTCTCATTGTAGATTTCCTGAATTTCACCTAGTAGGGCCCACCCTTTATAAGCTGATTTTGTTTTTGTCAATTGTTCGGCTAGGAGCTCTGCTTTTTGAATTTGATTCAGTTTCAGTTGAACCAAAGTTTCTCGCAGTAAAGCATCGCTAAAAATGGAGACATCCGGATAATGTTCCTGTACAAAAGCATAGGATGCTGCCGCCTCAGACAGTTTTTTCTGCCTAAGATAAAATTCTCCAAATACAAATAATTTGAATGCATGTTTATCAATATCAGTACCGTTTTGATGATATTTTGATATAAAACTTCTTAATTCCAGTAGGTCGTTAAAGTCCGGAGACATGGGAGTGGTATTTTCTACAGCTTGTTCTAAAAAATGAAATGCGGTGTCAATTTTTCCTGAGAAAAGCTGGGTTAAAATATAACGATAATGAAATTCATTACTGAAATTTTTTAGTTTCCAAAAGTATTGTTGAGCCTCATTTAAATCTCCTTTGGATAAGTACATTTCACCAATTCGTAGTTGGATCTCCTTCCTCAGTTTTGACTTTGAAGCAGATTTTAATGCAGCACGATAGGATTTTAGGGCTCCATCAAAATCATTTAAAAGCCTGAATTGAATTTCTCCTAACCGGTGATAGGCAGAAGCGGAAAAGGACGAAGACGGCATGGTTGTGAGGAGTGAATCGTAAAGTTCAAATGCTGTATCCAGAGATTGAACAGAAATGTTTTGCTGATGATAGAACGGATCTTCGAAGAATAAATTATCCCCGAAAAATGATACAAATGAGAGGCTTTGACTTTCACTCGGAATAATATTATCCTCAAACGTTTTCCCTAGGCCCAATAAAGCTTGACCTACAGCTTTGGTAGAGTTTTGAACATGGTTTTGTAAAAGTATGGTTTCATAGGCTGATACCGCCATTTCATATTGGGACTCTACCCGGAGTCCGTTCGCAAATTCCAGCCAGCGATTAATATCTTTTTCTGTGGAAAAATTTAGTATCATGTGCTGAGCAAATGCATCGTCAAATTGTTGGATCTTAAAATAAAAATCTGCCAACAGAGGTCTATAGAGTTTAGCATTTACTTTTATGCTATTGTTTAGAGCATTCACAATAATTTCATGAGCATCATTGTCATCACTGATAAGCAGGATTCTATTGGTGATCATCTTTAGTTGTACTGGATGAGAAGATAGATAGTTAAGGTATTCAACTACGGCTATTTTGAAACTTTTACGCGAATAATGGTAGTTGGCAATATCCATTGCTAGAATGGATGGATCATTAAATATTTTTCTTGCCCTGAGTATAACGGATTTTACATCTTCAGAAAGCCCAAGATTAGTGAAAAGATAAAAGAATTTTTTATATATGTCGATATCCCCACCAAATTTTTCTTCAGCGATAGACCACTCACGTCTTGCGGAGGATTCTTTTTTTAATTTCCAGTATGCCTCTCCAAGATCAAGATGGGGTTCCATTTTTTGAGGAAATCGCTTTTTATAAACTTTAATTAATGAAGCAAGCTCATTATATTGTTCTAAACGGGAATAAATTTTCTTCAATTTTACATATGCCTGTTGGTTGTGGTTTTTTTTTAAAATATCCGAATATATAGCAATAGCATTCTCAGTATCCCCCCTTCTCTCCATTAGTTGAGCAGTTCTGAGTGCTCCGGAATTATTTTGGCAGAAAGATACGGATAACTGAAGTAAAATGAGGAATAGTGTGATTTTAGTCATTTTCAGATTCCTCATTAACTGCAGGAGTTGAAATATCAAGGGATGGATTTTCCAGCATGGATGATCGGCTGAGAGCATTAAAATATCGGCGGATCATTGTGATATATTCCTGTGTGTATCCTGCTTTCATGGCCTGGTTCAAGGCCTCTGAAGTGAGAGTCTGCCTTTGTCCCATATCTTCTGGGAGACCTGATGGCCCTGTCAGTTTTAAAATTTTGGAAGCAGTTTCTGCTAATCGCTCTTCTTTTTTCCCTCTTTGGGTCATGGACTTTTGACTGTCCAGCATTCTGGATAGAATTCGTTCTTGGCGTTGCTGTGTTTTTCTATTGTAACGCTTTCGTTTTAAATCTTTGATGACCTCATCCATATCCTGCCCTATTCCGCTCATATCTCCCAGTCCCTTTGAACCAGATTGTGTCATTTCTTCCATTAGTTCCTGTAGGGATTTTCTTACACCTTTCTGCTGTGAAAGCATCTGCTGCAGCATGGACTGCTGCATCCCTGCCGCCATTTGCCCTAGTGCCAATTGCATTCCCTGGTTATTAATTCCCTGTTGTTGTCCTGCCATTTGTTCCATCTGCTTAAGGAACTGTTCATAGCCGCTGGCAGACCCTCCGGATTGCATTTGCTGAATGGATTTGTGAATACTGAGAGCGGCTTCATTTAGTCCTTCCATAGCTAAATCCTGTTTGTTTTTTGCAGAAGTTGTGTGTCGCTCCGCCAACCGGGAAATGGATTCATTCATTTCTGCAAATGCTTTCCCCATTGCTTTCCCCATTTCAGGTGTCACTGCAAATGTTTCCCTGGACAGCTCCATCATAGAGTTCATTATCTGGGTAAGCTGATCCTTCAAAATCTGCTGGTGACCTGCTAGGTCTTTCACTCTTTGAGAATTTCTTGGGGTGCCCGCTGTTTCTTTCCTGAGATCTTCCTGAGATTTTGATAGGGACAGCACATCAGACATAATCTTTTGGAATTTTTCAGCCATTTCTGCTGCGGTCTCCTGCTGAAACTGCTGTTGAATATTCATTGCCATTTCATGGAGCTGGGACAATCCAGACATTGCTGATTTGCTTGAATTTCTAGAGGATTTCAGCTGTTGCTTATTTAGATTTGAAGCGGTTTCCTCAATTTGTTTCTCAGTTTTTTTTGTCAGTAAAGATTCTGCCATTTCCTCCATAGCTTCGGACACTGAAGAACTGAATTCTTCTGTGAGCTCTGCAGCTTCCTCCATAGCAGATTGGATATGATCAAACTCTTCCTGAATTCTTAATTCACTTTGTTCATGTTGTAAAAAAGTGGATGGATCGGTATCTTTATCCATTTCCCATAAATTTTGATCTAGATGGTCCTGTTGTTCTGTTAATTTTTCAAGCCGTTTGGAAACCTCATCCAGTTTTTGTTCTGCTTTTATTCGTTTTAAAATGTCCAGAAACCGGTCCAGTTCCTGTTCGACTTGATCTATATTTTCCGCCATTTCAGTAATGGCATTCATCATATCTTTTGGATTCATCTGTTCCATAATATCTTCTATGTTTTCCATATTAGATATTAAATCTTCAGAAATAAGCTCATTGATCAATTGATTTAGTTCGCTGAACTTTTCCATAAGTTCAGGAGAGAATAATTGATGTTTCTCTGCTGCGTCCTTTAAGGATTCCATTGTCTCTGCCATTTCCTGTAGGGCAGCTATTTTTTCTTTAGTTTCTTCCAGTATGTTTTTAATATTCTGCTGTTGCTGCCAATCCATGTCTTTAGATTTTATCAGATCAAGCTTAACATCTTCTAATTGGTTTTGAATGGTTTCCATATCCTCAAGATTTGTAGTCATATCTTCAATGAGCTGATCTTCTTTTTTTTCAACACCAAAAAATAGATCTTCAAGGGAAGGAAGGCGGGCAACAAAATTACCTGACAATGATTTTTTTGGTCCTGACACTTGATCGTTATCGTATAGCTCAAAATGATAATGAATTTCATCTTCTGGCATCAGCATTAAGTCAGACAGATTCCAATCGAGGATAACGGTTTGTTTTGGCTTATGCGGAACAACTCCAGGAACCCTATAAACAGAAATAATTGGGTCCGTTTCTATGTAAGCAGGACGGCGTATTTCATATCCGATCTGCAAAGTAGAAAATCCAAAATCATCTTCGATATCAAGGTGTACTGGGACTATTTGATCATCACCTAATTCAATAATTGGGTGAGGTTCATACACGGAAATCTGAGGAAATAAATCAGGAATTATTTTAATGTAATAGGGGATTGGATCACGATTTGTTATTTTCCGAATATCATAAAGATGAATGGTAAAAATACCGTTTTCCTCCAATAAAAATTCTCCTTCTGCACTATTCCCATATACCTGAAGAGGGTGCGCAATATCATTTATTTTTAACAAGGCTTGCGCTAATTTTCGATTGGAAGTGAAATGGGTTATCATTTTTGTTCCTTTTAAACCCTGGACATTTGCCTGGTTCCCAGATTGTATTTTTGGGTCTAAACCAGAGTACTCAGGTGGGACTAAGGTCAATGTAAAACTTTTTATGGTAGGCCGGTCTGTCACCATTATTCTGTATTCTGGGGAACGCACTTCCTTCCAGACTTGCCAGAAATGATTTGCCTTAACAAAAGCTCCATAAGTATAATCCTGATTAACGTCTTTCAGATCAAAAGTGTAATTCCCGAGAGTATCAATTTGAGTTTTCAATAACAAAGTTTCATTTTTTTCTGAACCTTGGTCAGCCTGTGTGATGGGTCTAAGCTCCAAGGACACTGTGTCTGGTTGTAAATGGCTGGCAACCACATTGATTTTGGTGCTATCACCACCGAGAAGGTGTATATCACCCGTTGAAGAAACGAGATAAAAAGGTTTTGGGACTTCAAAAGCTTGGTTAATATGAAACCATCTATACATAGAGTCCCCAGCTGTATCTTTTAATCCTGCAATCCCAAGAGTGATAAGAACAAGAAGAAATAGTGTGATATATTTTCCTTTAGGATTAGTTGTGAAAATCACTTTGTGATCAATCTTTTTAAGGGATTCTACCACTTTGCTAATGAAAGCATGACTCAGCCCAGTTGATGAACTCTTTAAAATTGTATTCTCCAATTGAAGCGCATTAATGACAGAGTCTTTTTTTAGAAAGGAGTGTGAACCTAAAAGTTTTGCAACACGAGACCATCGATATCTTTTTAAAGAATTTTTATATATTAAAGCGGTGCACAGCCCCAATCCAACAATCCACACACCAAGGAGAGATAAGATCGAACCAAACATAAGAGATTTTACTTTAGGAGAAAAATAAAAAACACTTTCCAAGGCTATAACAAAAACGAAAATAATCAATAGCACCGCATAGGACATCCACAAAGATTGTATGAGGTCTTTTTTAATCAGTGCAAGGCGAAATCGTTTAAGGTGGTCTTTAAGAGGCATCCCTATTGTGTCATTGCATAGTAAATAATGTTTACCCCCATCTGCAGCGCTTTCAGTCGAATTTCTTCGGGATCGTTATGGACCTCTAGATCTTCCCAACCGTCCCCTAAATCACACTCAAAAGTATAAAGTATCATTAATCGATCCTCATCGAACAGGCCTAATGCCTGTGGAGGTTTTCCATCGTGTTCGTGTACTTTTGGCAACCCATTTTGGAAATCATAGAAAACGTGGAACAAGGGATGCTCAAAAGGTAATTCCACAAAATCTTTGTTCGGGAACACCCGCTTTATTTCCTCTCTGAATGAAGCATCCATACCGTAATTATCATCAGCATGAAGAAAGGCACCACGAAGAAGGGTTTTCCTTAACCTCGTAACTTCTTCTTCTGAAAACCTCACGTTTCCATGTCCGGTTAAATAGAGATAAGGATACCGATAGAAATTATGGTCTGTAGGGCGAAGACGAACCTCATCTTTATCAACAGCAATTTGAGTGTTTTCACTTACAAATTTTAACAGATTTGGGAGGCTGCTGGGATCACTATACCAGTCACCACCGCCTCCGTAGTGAATACGAGCAATAGTAAAATATTGTCCAAAGAGTGGAATGGAAAATAAAATAATAAAAAATATTTTGTGTAAAGTAAGAGTTCTTTTTTTCATTGTGAAATTTTATGGTATTTATCGGTAAAGGTTCCAATTTAAACTATAAGTGAAAGTAAACAATAGTGATACCACAGGAATATTTATAATTCAATCGTGATATTAAAGGAGGTGAGCGTATCTTACCAAGAACACAACTTCCTGGGCAATAACTTTGAGAGTGCCTGCAGTGGGAATTGCAAACAGCATTCCCAGAGGCCCCAACACTATCCCACCAACAAAAAGTGACATCATAACAAGCATGGGATGGAGCCCGACACTTTCACCCACAAGGACTGGTGTAATGAGATTATTATCAATTTGTTGTACAATGATAAACATAATAATGATATCGAACATAAAAAACGGAGATGGGATTATATTAAACATCAAGTGAGAAAGGGCAACTTCACTCCCTAAATTATTCATAACAGAAATAAGTACAGCAGGGACCATTCCAACCAATGGCCCCACCATAGGAATTAAGTTTGAAAGTCCTGCAATAATTGAGATAAAAACAATCAAAGTTATATTTGCACCATAGAGATTTAATATTAATAATCCCAAGAAAGACAGAACCGCTACGCTGGAGGCTGCCAAAAATTGTCCGGTCAAATATTTGGACATTTGTTTTTCGATATTATGTATAATTCGGAGACCTACTTCAAAATATTTATTTGGAATCATTGAAACAAGAACACGCCTGAAATGATGGTACTCATTAAGTAATATAAATGTAAATACGAGAACCATTGCCGTTAAAAAAATAAAATTTATTCCGCTTTTTGTTGCGTACAAAATTTGTTGCATAAAACCGGAAAAAAGAACTTGTAATTTTTCTGCAAGTTGTGGATTTTCAAAATCATCAATGTTAGATGTTCCCGGCACAAACGAGACAGTGCGCTGGTATAAGTCATTTAATTCATTGACATAATTTTCTTGGGTCAATCTGTAATAAAATTCAGACGATTGCTGAAATAAACCTGATGCAAATCCAGTGAGAAATCCAAACAATAGAACCAGAATTCCACTCATGATGAGAAATGTACTGAGAAGCCGACTTTTTATTTTTCTTTCCAAGGCATCTACTCCTGGCAAAAGAATCGTTGTAAAAAGAAAGGCAAAAAGTAAAATCATTACCATTGAAGAGATATAGGGCCAAATCAAAAACAGTGCCAAGACTAAAATAATTATTAGAGTGAGAGTGTAAAATCTATCTATGGATTGATTTTTAGGGATCATATTAACTCGGCTGATTTTTTGGATACCTGGTCACTGGTTTTTCTAAGCCGGGCGGCCATCACTCTGGCGAGATTAAACAGGATCTTATTTCCGGTTTGTGGGTTTCTTTTTGAAAAGGATTGTAAATCAGGACGGAGAAAGGCCAACAGGTCACTATCCTTTGTTGCTAATGCTGTTGCGCTTCGGGTGTCCGAGTCCAGCAGTGAAAGTTCGCCAAAAAATTCACCATCATTTAACACAGCCAGGATATTTTTATTACCGCTTTTATCTTCCGTAAATATTTCAATTGTTCCGGAAAGTATGATAAACATACCTTCACCAGGGGCCAACCTTTTAAACACTGTTTCACCCTGTTTGTATCTTCTTTTGTGGCAAAGGTTTTCAATTTCATGAATTTGCCTGTCGGAAAGTTCATGAAAAACAGGGATCTGTTTTAAAACTGCTTTAGTAAGGCTTTCCTGTTTGTTCCAGTGTTTAAAAAGATTTTCCCAAAGGGCTTTCATTATATTATCTCCAAATATGATGGACAAAATAAACATAAGGATAAAGGAGAGTCAAGATGAGAGGAAAATTCAATTTCCAAAATAGAAAGATTACATAGAGGGCAGGAAAGAATACGATTTTTAAAATTAGCAATGATTACCTGAATCTCCATTTCTATGGTATAGAATCAATCGGTAACTTTAAAGATGTATCGAAATGTAAAAAATATTGTTTGGATATTTTCACTTATTTCAATTGTGTTTGCCCAAAGAGATTTTGACGAGGAATTAAAATACAAAAATGAATCCATTGAGACCCTAAAAAAAGAAATTGTGGATTTACAGAAAAAAATAAAAAAAATGTCTTCTCGCGAAAAGTCTGCCACCAAAAAAATAACCACCCTAGAAAAAGAAATTTCACTTACAGAGAGACTTATATCCGAACTAACAAAAGAAGGAGAAATGACAAGGGAGCTAATTTCAGAAACTGAGAGTATACTGAGACAACAGGAAGATGAATTAGATGCTTTGCGTGAAAGATATAGAAAAAGGGCTGTTTATGCATATACACAGGGGAGACCATCAAACATTGAAAAAATATTCAGTACTGTTTCCTGGAGACAGTTTGTATATAGAAAAGAATATCTCAGGCTTATCTCATTGGTGGAGAATAATATCAGAAAAAAGATAAATACCTTATTGATCAATATGGGTCAGGAGAAATTGAATTTGGAGGCTGGACTAAGGAAGAACATCTCATTAAATAAAGAAAAATCAAAACAGAAAAAGACTCTTAAAAATAAAAAGTCTAGCCATGAAAAAGAATTAACTGCTCTAAGTAAGAACAAAGAAGAGCTGGCTGAATATTTAAAAGAAAAGGACAAGGGGCTTAAAGAGCTAGAAGAATTAAGAACCACTATTCTTGAGGATAAGGCAAGATTTG
The DNA here is from genome assembly GCA_964582955.1 of uncultured bacterium. Lineage (GTDB taxonomy): Bacteria > Fidelibacterota > Marinisomatia > Marinisomatales > AB-629-J13 > AB-629-J13. The sequence continues at coordinate 3,171 of CAZOUJ010000010.1, read as the reverse complement.
AGAGAGAAGAAAAAATCCGTCGACAACAGGAAGCACTCAAGACAAAACAGTTTTCTCAGTTGAAGGGACAACTGCCCTGGCCCATTAATGGAAAGGTAGTTACGAAATTTGGGAGACAATGGAACCCAAAATTGAAAACAACAACTGAGTATCCCGGAATTGATATTCAGGGGAAAGCAAATATGCCTGTGAAGACCATTTTAAACGGGATTGTAGTCACCATCACCTATCTAAGAGGTTATGGAACAACAGTCATTATTGACCATGGTGGTGGGTTTTATACAGTTTACAGCCAGTTGAAATCTTTAAAAACTCATGTAAACAGTGAAGTTCGTTCCGGAGATGTCATTGCCCATCTCGCTGAATCAAACACAGAAAACAGTACATTTCTCCACTTTGAAATTTGGGGCGACGGTGAGAAACTGGACCCTGAAAAATGGCTTGCAAAATGATGCCTATAGATATCATAAAAGCACAGCCGGAAGTTTGGGAAATATTAACTTCCATTTTCAAATCTGGGAGGGTTGGCACTGCCTATTGTTTTAGCGGTCCTCCTGGGTGCGGGAAAGAAGGAATGGCGGTTGCCTTTTCCGGTTTAATAAATTGTGAAAATCCGAAAGATTTTCCTGCTTGCGAGTGCTCATCCTGTTTGCGATTTAGAACTTTACAGCACGAACATTTTAATTTGGTGGTTCCTCTTCCGACCCCAACAAAAAAAAACAAAGATGGTTTAGATAATAGAAGCGTGGATCATTTTACAGAGGAACTGAAAAAAAAGAGAGACAATCCGTTTCATAAAGTACGGATTCCTGGGGCAACCCGTATTACACTGCCCTCTATTAAAAAAATAAAAAAATCTCTGTATTTAAAATCAGCTCTTCCTGGGAGAAAAATGGCAGTGTTTTTTGATGCGGAACTGTTAGGCTCCGGGGAAGGGACATCTGCCAATGCATTGCTAAAAATACTAGAAGAACCACCTCCCCTAACCACATTCATTTTAGTGACAGATTTTAAAAATAAACTATTTTCTACCATTATCTCCAGATGCCAAAATATTCAATTTCCTGCGCTTAAGAAAGAAGTTATAGAATCAATGTTGGCCGAAAAGGGAGCTAAGCAAGATAAAATTAAATGGGTGTCCTGTTTATCTCAAGGGAATTTTATTATTGCAAGTAAGATTGCAGAAAGAGATAGAAAAGAAATAAAAAAAATATTTACTTTTATATCAGATTTTATGTTGTTGAACAACCACAAAACACTGATCAAGTTTGCATCAGAATATTCTCGTTTATCAAAAATGGATGAGACTGAATTTCGGTTTCATTTTTTACTTATTCAACGATGGTTGTTAGGAGTATTGCACCTAAAAAATGAGGTTCAAGATGATTTAGTGGGAAGTGGACTAAAAGAAGGGATGGACCGTTTTTTGGCCATGTATCCCGATGTAAATATTCGCGCACTTAATTTACTGGTTGAATCTGTGGTAAGCGGACTTAACAGGAATGCACACATGAGTTTATTATTAACACATTTTATCATTCAATTGAAAAAGGAAATAAAACAATAATCAATCTATGAGTAGCACACCCTTTTATGTGACCACACCTATTTATTATGTGAATGACAAACCTCACATTGGCCATGCTTACACGACACTTTTGGCAGATGTTTTAGCACGATATCATCGCAACTTGGGTCAGGAAACTTTTTTCTTGACTGGGCTGGATGAACATGGACAAAAAGTTCAACAGGCAGCTGAAAGACGCAATGTTGAACCTATGAAGCATTGTGATGAAATGGCACCACGGTTTATTGAACTTTGGGAGAAACTTCATATTTCCTATGATGATTTTATCCGTACAACGGAGAAACGACATAGGACAGTGGTGCAGGGTATTCTCCAGAATGTATATGACTCCGGTGACATTTATGAAAACGAATATGAAGGACTATACTCTGTTTCTGAAGAACGGTTTATTACAGAAAAAGAAGCGGAGAGCGGTCAATTTCGGGATATCAAGGAATTAAAGGAGAAAAACTATTTTTTCAGAATGGGGAAATATCAGGAAGCACTCATTAATCATATTAAAACAAATCCGAAATTCATTCAACCTGAGCATCGGAAAAATGAAGTGCTGGGGTTTTTAAAACAACCACTGAACGACCTGTGCATTTCCCGTCCAAAATCACGGTTGAACTGGGGGATTGAACTTCCCTTTGACTCTGACTATGTGACCTATGTCTGGTTTGATGCTCTAATCAATTATATTACCGCACCTGGATTCATGAGCGATGGTGATTCATTTCAAAAATGGTGGCCCGCATCCTATCATTTAATTGGGAAAGATATTTTAACAACGCATGCGGTTTATTGGCCAACCATGTTGATGTCTGCTAATATTGAGCTGCCAAAATCAATTTTTGCACATGGGTGGTGGCTTATGGCAGAGTCTAAAATAAGTAAATCAGTTGGAAACGTGGTTGATCCAATAAGCCTTATTGATGATTATGGTGTGGACCCAGTACGTTATTATCTCATGCGGGAAATGGTATTAGGGCAGGATGCTAATTTTACAATTGAATCTTTCATAAAACGGTACAATAGTGATTTGGCCAATGATTTTGGGAATCTTTTGAGCCGGGTTTCAACTCTTATGAAAAAAAATTACGATGGAAAAATCCCGAAATCGGGGAAACCTACAGAGGCAGAACTAAAAATTAAATCCGGAGGGGAATCACTTGGGAAATTAGTAAAGGATATGATTGAAGAAATGCGTATTAATGATGCAATAGAAGAAACCATGCAGTATGTCCGAAGTGTGAACAAATATATGGAAGAAAGTGCGCCCTGGAAATTGGTGAAGGAAGATAAAGAAGCAGCTGGGCGAGTGCTTTATACAGCAGGAGAAGCACTAAGAATAAGTGCTGTTTTATTGTCTCCGGTTATGCCTAACAGGACGGAAATATTATTGGGGGCACTTAATGCAAAAGGAGAAAATTTGGATTGGGGCGGATTAAAACCTGGCAGTGAATTAAAAGATCATAGACCGCTGTTTCCCAGAGTTAAATAATTTCACTCCACAAAAAATAACGAGATAAAAAAGAGAATTAAAGTATTCTCTACCCCCCACCCAATTTACCCCATCCCCACTTTTTTACAAAGAGGTGCTA
>CAZOUJ010000009.1:0-20923 GCA_964582955.1 uncultured bacterium | reverse complement strand
AATTATGAAGTGTGATAGCTTAAGAAATATTCAGCCGGTAACACTTAAAATCGTGTTAAAATTTGCGATCCCCTTTTTACCTGCCGGGATTTTTACAATGATTATGGAACTGGCAAATCGTTATTTACTATATTGGATGGCTGGCACACAAGAAGTGGGACTTTATTCAGCAGGATATAAACTGGGGATTTTCGGATTAATTGTAGTGATGGGATTCAACATGGGCTGGACACCTTATTTTCTAAAACGGGGCAAGGAAGAGGGGGCTAGAGAGGATTTTTCACAAGCGGCAACACTTTTTCTCGGATTGCTCGGCTTTGTTATAGTAGCGGTAAGCCTGTGGGTTCCTGAAATAATGCGTTTCCCAATAGGTACAGAAACTTTGATCGGAGAACAATATTGGTCTACTGAAAATGTTGTGTTCTGCATTTTATTTGCTTATTTCTTTTTTGGCACCTATGTGATCCAACTACCAGGGATCTTCATAAAAGAGTTAACGAATTGGATTCCTATATTTCGTGCAACAGGAGCTATAGTAAATATTGCTCTTAATATTATTTTAATTCCCAGATATGGAGTAATAGGATCTGCATGGGCAACAGTATTTGCCTTTCTATTTATGAGCTTATCCGTTTTTATACGCAGCCATCAAATCTATCCAGTGCCCTATAATTGGTTTGCATGTATCTATCCCGCAATTTATATGGCAATTGTTTTTATCATAGGCAATGATGTTTGGATTCGCTTGGCAATTACTTTGTCCTACCCCGCTATTTGGTTCTTGTTTGTAATAAATAATGAAGAAAGAGCTGCTTTAAAAAGCTTTATTACATGATTAGTGTAGTCTCCTGTCAGCATTTTCCTGATGATGAAAGAGTGTACCACCGGCAATTGGTCTCACTAAAAAAACTGGGGCATGCTATCCATTATTATACGAGGTCTAATTCAGAAATGGATATGTCTGATGAACTGATTATACATAAAAATTATCCAGCGACAGAATATTCTGTTCCTAAATATTTAAATATTTTAAGAAAAGAATTTAAGGTTTCGTCACCCAAAGTGCTCCATATACACGAATATCATTTGTTGCCTCTCACCAGATATACAAAACGTAATTATAATTCTAAGGTAATATATGATGTTCATGAAGACCTACGGGTTTTAAGTACAACTTTTTCTACCCGTCATCCAAGTTTGCGAGCCTTAACAACCTCCTTGAGAACCCACAAGGAACGTTATTATTTGAGATATGTAGATCAGATTGTACTAAGCAATCCAATTATCAAGGATTGTATTTTTAAAAATTGGGGGTTCGATCCACTTGTTCTACAAAATTATCCTTCCAAACTATCTATATCTGATTCCCCTAATGATGGGTGTAGGGGAAATACAGTTCTCTATCATGGACACTTAGGACCAGAAAGGGGTATTCAGGAATTGACGGAATCCATACTTATTCTTAAAAGGATAATTCCAGATATATTTTTGACCTTATTGGGTAACTTTCGACTGCCAAAATTTCAGGATGATGTTCTGAGTGCCATTGATGAAACCGGACTTTCAGATAATATTAAATGGGTCACACACGTTCCTCATCAAGATGTGTGGATCTACTTAAATAAGACAGCTGTTGGTGTTATTCCGTTTCAGAAAAATTCTTTAACTATGAACAATACACCCACAAAATTATTTGAGTTTATGGCTTCCGGTTGTGGAATTGTTTCGTCAGACCTCCCTCCAGTTCGCCATCACGTTAGCGAGTCGATTCAGTGGTCATACCCAGGGTCAGCCCAATCTATTGCAGATGGTTTAATTAAATTACTACAGAATCATAAATTATTGGGAAACCAGGCTCGACAGAACCGGAGTCTAATACGTCATCAATATAATTGGGGATCAATTAGTAATAAGCTAATTACCCTTTACAAAAGATTACTCTGATGAAGATTCTCTACATTTCCCCAGAAAACACAGTGGGGACCCTTAGCCTATGGAAATACATTCACGAATGTAATGGTCATATTTGTCGTTATGTAACATTTTTCCCCTCACCAAAAAATTATGGAGATGATATTTGTCTAAATCTCCCATTTGATTTCACAACGAAGCGAATGTCAAATTGGAGACATCAGTTTTACAAAAATTACAGGGGAGAGCCAGGCTATTATACTGAAAAAAAAGGAATCCCTCCTGTATGGGCTCCAGAAGGAAAGATAGACAAACTATTCTTCAAAATGAAGGATGCAACATGGAAGAAGAAAGTAGAAAAAGCTGTTGATGATTTTGATTTATTGAATTTTGATGTGTATCATTTTGAGTCCGGTATGGATTTTTTTAAAGACTCATCATTTGCTAAAAAAGTAAAAAAACTGGGTAAGAAAATTATTTGTCATTATCATGGAGAAGATTTACGCACACGAGGGGTGATGCCAGAGCTTGATGACATTAGTGATTTAAATCTTACAAACGAGGTGGACTTGATGGAAAGACATCCAAATATAAATTATCTATTCCTACCTTCTGATACTGAATCATACACGCCAAAAACTAAATTAAACGCAATAATTCGTATTGCTCATGCTCCCACGAACCGACATTATAAAGGGTCAAACCTTATCATCAATTTATGTAGAAAAATTGCTGATGAAGGATTAATCAATTTTGACTTAATAGAAAAACTTTCACACCAAGATGCAATTAAGCGTAAACAAGCTGCAGATATTTTCATTGATCAAATAGGGGACAAAGGGGGCTGGGGTTATGGGATGAATTCTGTGGAATCCCTATCTATGGGTATTTGTACTTTGACAGAAATGAATCAGAAATATTGTGAATTTCTTCCGGATCATCCATTTTTAAATATTAATGAAATGACATTTGAAACGGTGTTAAAACAATTAATTAATAATAGATCAAAAATTTTAGATTATGGGAGGAAAGGTAAAAAATGGGTGAATAAATATCATCATTTTTCTGGAGTACAAAAAACTTTATATACATATTACAGGGATATAGGGCTTCCCGCTTGAAACAGGAAATCTATAGACCTAGAAATCTGTTTTTATCCAGATTTATCAGCAGTTTGGTTTATCCATTTTCCCGGATTTTTATTAGCACTTCTAGTTTATCCAATATAAAAAATAATGAGATAAAGAAAATATTAGTTACGGAATACCATTGTATTGGAGATGTGTTGATAATCATCCCCGCTTTACGGTTGATCAAATCGACATTTCCTGATGCTGAATTAACATTGGTAACAAATTCAGCAGTTTCAGAATTAGCGGCAGTTTTGGAAATTGCCGATAAGATATTTTCTTTTGATTTTCCCTGGACAGGTAAAACAGATAAAATAAAATATTGGGAAGTGTGGGATGCTATAAAAATACTCAGAAGAGAAAATTTTGATTTGGGAATTGATTTCAAAGGAGATATGAGAAATCTGATGTTTTTATGGAAAACCGGTTCAAAATTTAGATTGGGATTTGATGGAACGGGAGGATCTTATTTGCTCACCCATTCTTTCCCTTTCCCTTTTTTGACACACCAGCGAGATAGAGCACTACAATTAATACGATTAATTGGATTAAATCAAAAAGTCGATAATTTGCCTATTAATATACCAAACGATATAGATAGTGAAAAAAATTTTATAGTCCTTCATCCAGGAGCTAATCACAAAGAGAGACAATGGTCACAAAGAAATTGGATAAAACTTGCGAAATTATTAGATCATTCATACAAAATTGCTCTAGTAAAAACTGATGATTCAGTCGAGACAATTAATGCACTAAAAGAAATTTACCCAAATATTTTTATTTTTACTGGTTCACTTGTGAGTTTTGGGAGATGGCTCCAACACCAGAAAATACTAATTGGTATGGATTCCATGGCAGTTCACCTAGCTGGTGTTTTGGGTATTCCTTCATTGGCTATTTTTGGAAAACAGAACCCAGAATTGACGAAGCCCAAATTTAATAGATCAGCATTTATAACCTCTGATTATCCATGTAACCACAAAAATAATCACTGGCGATTATGCAGAAAATGTACCAATTCCGTAAAACCTGAATCTGTACTTGATAAAATAAATGATTTACTGTTACAGCCCACCTCCAAATGACGGTTTATTTAATTTATTATAGATAATTCGGAGTCTTTCGTAAAAAATTATTCTAATTGAATTATAAACTATTTTGTGTAAATTAGGGAAATACTCTGAGATAAACTCTGAGCACGAAACATATAAAATACATTAGTTTTGAAAATAAACGGGGATACGTATCCCCGTTTTTATTTACTATACACAAACCAAGGAGGTACACTCATGGCAGATGTTAGTTCAACCGTAGAGAATGTAGTTGGCGGAATTGTAAGCCTGATCAAAGGTCTAATCGTATTATTCGTTTTCGCGAATATCGTTTATGATACTGGGTTTGACCCGGTTTATGGAATCATAAATCTAGTTGACTCAATCCTGAGCGGTGGTTTTGCCGGACTATTGGCGCTTCTGGTTCTCGTATCATTTTTATAGGTAGCCTATCTGAAAAATGGACGAAACCACGAACTTGAATCATCCCTAATGGAGGCAAAATGAAAAACGCACTTGACTTTATCAATAAGTGGCTAGGTGAACTTACTGAAATTCTGAAATCACTGATAGTGGTAGGCGTGATCGTTGGCATACTATTCGATGACTTTTTTGGAGTTATCGGAGGTATAGGGCGTGTTGTTGGACAGTTCGGAGATGGAGGACTAGCAGGACTCCTTGCTCTGATGATCATATATCTGTGGCACCAGAAGAAATAACCCAAACCCCATACTGAAGAACGCCCCGGAAACGGGGCGTTCTTATTTTGGTGATACTAATTCAACCATTGTATTCTTCTTTTGAGTTTAAACCTACATCCATTCTTCAGAATAAGATTATAAAATAGAAGTTTAAGTTCTAATTTCAACGCCATTAAATATTTTGTAACCCATCCTCCATTTTAAACGGAGAAATATTTTCCCTTCAGACTTATTCTAAAACCGTTTTCAATATTATTGATTTGAAACTCACCAATTGGTCTGCGGTACCGTTTTATTTGGGATTGATTCACAGTTCATCCTGATCCGCATCGTGAGGGGGCCTTTATTTACGATTAAGGAAAATATTTTAACTGATTGCTTGGAAAAGATAAACATATCAGAATAATTTTACCCTATATGAATTTATTTTTACTCAAATTATTTCTGATTTTTCTGTTTACGTTTAATGTTTTTGGAACTCCTATTGAAGTGATCAACATCGGTCAAAATAGTGTCAATGAATTAAAGACTTTGATGCATGGTGATCAAATTTATTGTTCAACAATTGATCTATCACGAATATTAAAATGTCAACTTTATCATAGCGTTGAAAGAGGAAAAACTGTACTTTATATTGAAAACAGAAGAATAAAGGTTTCAGCTCAATCCAGCTTTGTTTTTGTAGATAACCACGCGTACCAAACACCTTTTCCAGGTCTTAATAAAAAAACAGATATTTATCTTCCTGCATCTGGATTTTTTAACATATTAAAATCATCCGTATTTCCTGGATTGAATTATGATTCCAAGAAACAGATTCTTGAAATTGATATTAAAGGGTTCAATATAAATAGAGTAGAGATTGATGAAAAGGCAAACGGAACCATTCTCTATATAAAAACGAAAAAAGAATTCCCAGAGGGTCACATTAGTGCATTCAAACACAAAAACGGTTGGTTTTATGTTACGGTAAAAGGTGGAATAATCGATTCAGAAAAAGTGGTAAATACATATACCCGGGGGAATGTCAGGAGAGTGACAGCAGACCAGTTAAGTGAGTCAGCACAGTTGGCTTTTAAACTTGGGTCTGACATTGAAGGACATGAATTATACCAGACTGGTAATCCATCAGAAATAGTCATCACGTTAAGGGCGCCTATTGAAAACAGTTCCTATATAAAATCGATGAAAAACCGCTGGTTTCTGGACACTATTGTTTTAGATGCTGGTCACGGAGGGAAAGACGGTGGAACACAAGGGAAAAGAGGAACAAAGGAAAAAGACATTACTTTGGATATTGTTAAGCGATTAGGTTCATTGGTTGAAAAAAACTCTCGAATTAAAACGATTTACACTAGAGAAGAAGATGTATTTGTTCCATTAAAGAGGCGTACCCAAATGGCCAACGAAAAAAATGGAAAATTATTTATTAGTATACATGCAAATGCAAACCCTAATAAAAAAGTCCGGGGATTTGAAACATATCTGCTTCGCCCAGGTAAAACTGATGATGCTATTGCAGTCGCCTCAAGAGAGAATTCCGTTATTAATCTTGAAGAAAATAAAACAGATTTCTATGATAAACTGGACGGGAGTAATTTAATTATGACAACCATGGCACAAAGCATGTACATGAAAGAGAGCGAGGATTTAGCTGCTTTAATTCAAAAAGAAATTGAAAAAAAAGTATCTTCTAAGAATCGCGGTGTAAAACAAGCAGGATTTTATGTTTTAGTTGGAGCAATTATGCCCAATGTTCTTGTGGAAGTAGGATATTTATCAAATAAACATGAAGAAAAACTCTTAAGAAAAGGATCTTATCGCCAGAATATAGCAGAGGGGATATATCAGGCAATCATCAAGTTTAAACAATCCAAAGAGGAAATTTTAGCCAAAGGATGATGATTTCAGATTGCCCTATAGGTGTTTTTGATTCAGGCCTAGGAGGGCTTACAGTTGTAAGGTCACTCAGAGAACAGTTCCCAAATGAGTCCATTGTCTACCTTGGTGATACTGCAAGAGTACCCTATGGGAATAAAAGTAGAACTACAGTACAAAAATATTCTTTCGAAATTGCAGAGTTTCTTTTAGAAAAAAAAGTAAAAGCAATCGTTGTGGCCTGTAATACAGCTACGGCATTGGCCTTAGATGAATTAGAAAACAGTTTGTCCGTTCCGGTAATGGGTGTCATTCAGCCAGGAGTTAAGGCCGCTGGGGTAAAGACAAAAAAAAATAGAATTGGGGTTATCGGCACCATTGCCACAATTCAATCTTGTACCTATGAAAAACAACTTAAATCAGTTAATCAGGAACATAACGTAATTTCTCAGGCCTGTCCATTACTGGTGCCTCTTGCAGAGGATGGTTGGATGAAAGAAAAAATTGTTAAAGATATTTTGACCTATTATCTTGATCCTTTAATCAAGAAAGATATAGACACATTAATTTTGGGTTGCACACATTATCCAGTATTTTCAAGTCTTATGGGTGATATTTTAGGGGTGGATGTTACTTTAATAGATTCCCCTGCTGAAGTTGCAAGCGCATTGTTCGATTTATTGAAAAAAGAAAATTTATTGACTAAAAATAATTCCCCAGGCAGGTTAGATTGTTTTGTTACTGACGAAACAACTTCTTTCCCTGTAATTGCTGAGAGGTTTCTTGGACATCCTGTTTCCAATTTGTATTTTACTGATATAAGTCAAAATTAATTTAAGTATAAATTTAGAGGGAAACCTCTCAGCGTACAAAGACCTATGAAAGAAATGTTAACTTATTTGTATGGTTTAGAACGTCGTGGGATAAAGGTTGGGCTTGATCATACAGAAAAACTCTTGGAAATAGTTGGTAATCCACATACAAGATTCCCTTCTATCCATGTTTCCGGAACAAATGGTAAAGGTTCAACCTGTTCAATGATGGCTTCTATATTTCGGGAAGCTAATTTAAAAATAGGCCTTTATACATCACCCCATTTACTTCATTTTAATGAACGAATTCGAGTGAATGGGATCCCTATTTCAGATAAAGATATCATCCGGTTTGTAAAGAAGTATAGAGACAGTTTTGATGACATTCCTGTTACATTTTTTGAAGCAACAACAGCCTTAGCCTTTTGGTATTTTAAAAATTCTTCAGTGGATATCGCGGTGATAGAGACTGGTCTAGGGGGAAGGCTTGACTCTACAAATGTACTTTCTCCTGAACTGACAGTTATCACTCCAATAGCTCTTGATCATCAACACTTGTTAGGCAGAACTTTGAAAGAAATTTCGAGTGAAAAAGGTGGAATTATCAAATATAAAGTACCAGTTGTCATTGCACCTCAAGTCCAAGATGCAGCACACGTCTTACGTGGGATATCCTCTCAAAATAAATCCCCATGTTATTTTGTACCCTCCCCTCTTATATTAAAGATAGATTGGGGAAAAATGGAAACCCATTTTCGGTTAAATGAAATTACATATACAACTCCTTTTCTCGGTAGGCATCAGGCAGTAAATGCAGCAACAGCGATCCAATCTGTTTTTACCTATGACGCTACAATTTCTCCTGCCATAATTCAAAAAGGGATGGATAAAACAATTTGGCCAGGTAGACTGCAAAAATTGGATGAAACATATCCAATTTTTTATGATGTGGCTCATAATGCTCATGGATTAAAAGCAATACTGGAAACTTTTGATTCTCTGCATCTCCAGAAACCCATAGGATTATTTTCTTCCAAAAAAGATAAAAATTTGGAACTTATTGCACATGAAATTAAAGGAAATTTCTTTGAATTAATTGCTGTATCAAATAATAACGCAGATTTATATTCTCCATCTGAATTGAAAAAACAGTTAAAAAAATATGGGATTTTAAGTCATACATCGGATAATATTCATAAGGCTTGGGAAAAATATAAATATAGGAAGGATTTTTCTGTACCAGTACTCATTTTTGGAAGCCATTACATTGCCGGGGATGCTTATGATTTATTTGATTTTTCCTTTGACTCTGGCATCATCTAATGTAATTTCCTACTGAAGTTGTAGCCAGCTCTCAGCAGGTTTTTCTGTATAAGAACCCCTTTCTATTTAAGGAATCCTCTATGGATGTAAATGAATTAAAATCATTAAAAATTAAAGAGCTTACAAAATTATCGCAGGATATAGGTGTCCAATCTGTTGCCGGTTTGAACAAGCAGGAGTTGATTGTTCTTATTCTCAAAGCACAGGCTGAAAAGGATGGAGCACTATATGCCAAAGGCGTGTTGGAAGTTATGTCAGACGGATATGGCTTTCTTAGGAGTCCGGACTTCAATTATTTGCCGGGCTCTGAAGATATTTATGTGAGTCCTTCCCAAATTAAACGATTTGGTCTTCGGACCGGCCATCTCATATCCGGACAGATTAGACCGCCAAAAACCAAAGAGCGATTTTATGCTTTGTTGAAAATAGATTTAGTAAACGATCGTTCCTATGAAGAAGTTAAAAAAGCAATACTTTTTGATAATCTCACTCCTTTCTATCCGGAAGAAAAATTTATTTTGGAAACGGATTCAAAAAATCTGTCTATGCGGATATTAGATTTAATTTCTCCCATTGGGAAAGGGCAACGAGGTTTAATCGTTGCTGCGCCTAAAACGGGAAAAACTATCCTGCTTCAGCATCTCGCAAATTCCATTAGAAAAAATTCACCCAAGACCAAACTACTGATTTTGCTTATTGATGAAAGACCGGAAGAAGTGACCGATATGAAACGCAATGTGGATGCGGAGGTGGTTAGTTCTACATTTGATGAAGTTCCGGAGCGACATGTAGCTGTTGCAGATATGATACTTCAGAAAGCTAAAAGGATGGTGGAATACGGAGATGATGTCGTTATTCTGCTGGATAGTCTTACTCGATTAGCACGGGCACATAATGCCGTAATTCCTCACAGTGGCAAAATTTTATCAGGAGGTGTGGATGCAAACGCACTCAAAAAGCCAAAACAATTTTTTGGTGCTGCGAGAAATACTGAGGAAGGTGGAACCCTTACAATTGTCGCAACGGCTCTTGTAGATACGGGGAGTCGGATGGATGATGTTATATTCGAAGAATTCAAGGGAACAGGAAATATGGAGCTTGTATTGGATAGAGGTCTGAGCGATCGCCGTATTTTCCCATCCTTTGATCTCATCAGATCGGGAACTCGTAGAGAAGAACTTTTAGTTAGTAAAAAACATTTGGGAAGAATGTGGATTTTAAGAAAATTATTGAATGAAATGAATCCTATCGAGGCAATGGAATTCTTTCAGGAAAGAATTAAACGAACAAAGTCCAATGAAGAATTCATGAATACAATGAGTCAATAAAATAATATTTAAATACATGATTTTTATAATTTATAAAGAGGTCTTAGAATGGAGGAAACCAGCGAACAAGCAAATTCCTTACGGACAATAACAGTTCGTCTCATTACGGATAAACCAGTAAAGAAAACACCCTACCAAGTGAAAGGTGTTTTTATAAATCAATTTGCAGATGATTCGATTATTCCTTTGCTTAACGGGCAATATAGAAAAAAATTCCTGTATCCACGTGTGCAGGTGAAAATATTAAATGAACAAATTTATCTTGTAGGGATTAATGAAGGAGTGGACCCCCTGCTATCTTTGAGTGAAAAACTTGACACGCTTAATTTTGGAAATATCAGATTTCAGGTAAATGATATAAATATTTATAAACAACCAGATATATTGGTTCCATCCAATCAACCTGTGAGTTATAGATTTATCTCTCCTTGGGTCGCACTAAACCCCATCACAAACAAACGATATAAAAATTTGAATAACTCAGGACGGATTAAATATCTCAGCCAGTTGCTTACTCATAATATTTTATTTTTAGGGAAAGAAATGGGGATAACCATCGATACAAATGTATATACTTGGCTTTCATTATCATCTTTGTCCCCAAAGACAGTAGGAGAGAAAAACTGGGGCTCATTTTCTGGAGGATTTAAAACCAATTTTATTTTACCGAATTACATTGGTCTAGGGAATGGAATAACACGTGGTTTCGGTGCTATTTATGGATTATTTGATTCAGATGGATTCTCTTTTGATAAGGAATTATTGAAGGAAGATCCCGAATATAAAGAAGACACTGGAAAGAATAAACCACCAACTAAATTCAAAAAGAAAAAACGCTTATCTAATAATAAAATAAGAGAACGGAAAACTTCATATAAAACTAAGAATTCAAGGAATAATAAATTCAAAAAGAAAAAACATCCCCAATTTATTGATAAAGCTCAAGATACTGAAACCGATAGCAAACATGATGAATTTAATTTTAACCGTGGAAAATTCCACAAAAAGCAACATGAATTCTAATATTTATGTTAGGGTCTTTCTAAATTATAGGAATAAAAGCTTAACAAATTGTGGTGCACATAGAAGAGGGAATTACAGAGGGGAATAATTTATTTTTGTGTAAAATAAGATAATTTTATAAATAACAATGTTTTTGGAAACCACATAAAGATGAAATTTGCCAGCCGAATATCAAACCTTAAACCATCCTTTACCATGCAAATGGCTGCAACAGCAGCTCAAATGCGACAAGAAGGTCTGGATGTTATTAATTTTACAGTTGGGGAACCTGACTTCTCAACTTCTGCCCACATTTGTGAAGCAGCAAAGGCTGCTTTAGATGAAGGGTTTACGAAATATACTCCCGTTAGTGGGACCTTGGAACTTAAGTCAGCTATTCAGGCAAAAGTAAAACGGGATAACGATATCGATATTAATTCGAATCAGATTTTGGTGTCAAACGGCGGCAAACAAAGTCTTTACCTTGCCTGTCAGGCATTATTTGAAAAAGGGGACGAGGTATTGATATTTTCTCCTTACTGGGTCTCCTATCCTGAGATGGTACGGTTATCAGATGCAGAACCTATAAATGTTACAACTGATTCTAAAAATCAATATGAGCCTGATTTTGAAAGCTTAGAAAATAAAATAACACCCAATGTAAAAGGGATTATTATTAATAGCCCTTCAAATCCTACAGGTGCGGTTTGGTCAGACAAAGCAGTTAGGCGCGTGCTGGATATTGCCAAACAGCAGGGATGGATGGTATTTTCTGATGAATGTTACGAGCAATTAGTCTATGATTCTCCCTTCAAAAGTATAGAGTGTCTCAATGAGGTCGGTGCCGATATCATTACCTTTATGACTTTATCAAAATCTTATGCAATGACAGGCTGGAGAGTGGGATATGCATTTGGGAATCAAGATTTGATTAATGTAATGGCCAAACTTCAGGGACAAGAAACATCTTGTGCAAATTCCATTGCTCAAAAAGCAGCAGTAGAGGCCCTGATTGGGGACCAATCATCTATGATTGAAATGAAGGAAACTTTCAGAAAAAGAAGAGATTTAATGATAGGATTATTAAATAAAATCCCTCAGATATCCTGCGAAAAACCTCAAGGGGCTTTTTATGCATTCCCGGATTGTTCCGGGTATTTTGGAAGTCAATGCAATGGAAAAATAATTACAACTTCTACGGAGTTATCGGAATTTATATTAGAAGAATCAAAGGTGGTTACCGTTCCCGGGGATGGGTTTGGGGCTCCAGGATATATAAGATTTTCTTATGCAGTTTCATCGGAAATAATAATAAAAGGTATGAACCGATTGAGACAGGCACTACACCAACTAAATTAATTAGGAGAATAAAAAATGAAAAAAGGGATTCATCCAGATTATAAAACAGGGAAAGTCCACTGTGCATGTGGAAATGAGTTTAAAGTGTACAGTACTTTAGGCGATCAGCGAATCGAAATTTGTAATGTTAGTCATCCGTTTTTTTCTGGCAAACAAAAACTTGTTGATACAGCAGGACGGATAGAGAAATTTGAACAGAAATACGGAAAGACATCTAAATAATACTGCTACAGGATATGTACTTTGTTATTATATAATTTTATTGTTAGAACACTTCTCTATTTATGAAAATTCCATTTAAGATGCTATTTATTATGAAACCGGCGATTCTTGTGGGAGGGCAGGCTGTCATTGAAGGTGTAATGATGCGTGTCCCAGGTGCAGTAGCAACAGCAGTGAGGGACCCTAAGGGGAAAATTAGAATTAAACGCAGAGCGTTTTATTCTATTACGGAGAAATCTGTATTTTGGAAAAAGCCGATTTTGAGAGGTGTAGCTTCTTTATTTGAAGCAATAAAATTAGGATATTCAACATTACAATGGTCTGCTGATATTGCTGTACCACCTAATGAATCTGACAAAAAGCAAAGTAAGTTTGCTGATGTTTTTACGATTTTTATTTCTTTAGGATTGGCACTTTCCTTGTTTCTCATTATTCCAATGTGGATAACAACCAATTTTTTAAATGTTGAAAAAGATGCATTGTTGTTTAATATAATTTCCGGTGGATTTCGTATTGTTTTTTTTATTATTTATTTAACATTGATATCTCTTTTAAAAGATGTTCAGCGTTTGTTTCAATATCATGGATCGGAACACAGAGTAATATATAATTTTGAGTCAGGACAGGAGCTGACAATTAAAAGTGCACAGTCCTTCCCCACCCAGCATCCCCGCTGTGGTACTAGCTTTCTTTTTATTGTACTACTTTCTGCAATATTAATTTTTGCTTTAGTGGATACAGTCATCATTTCTGTAATAGGAACGATTTCTCTACCTATTCGATTGTTGTTTCACATCCCCATGATTCCCATTGTGTCCGGCATTGGATACGAGGTTATAAAATTGACCGTACGGAAAGAATCGCTTCTATTTCGCCTTCTCAGAAAACCGGGGATTTGGCTACAGAATATCACAACCAGTTACCCTGAAGATGATATGGTGGAAGTTGCCATTGAGGCACTGAAATCTGCGTTTGGTGATGAATACAAAAAAATATCCGGTAAGAAATATATTGCTGAGGCAATTGGATGAAAGAAAAAGTAATAGAGATAATAGATCATTTTGAGAAAGTTGAAAAACAATTTTCTACTCCTGAAGTTATTGGCAATCCAGAACTTATGAAAAAAACAGCCAAGGAAAGAAGTCGCCTGGAACCGGTTGTGAAGAAGGGTAGAGAGTATATTGAATTGATTAAACAAATTGAAGAGGTTAATGAATTATTATCAGCAGATGAAGAAGAATTTGTTCACTTGGCAAAAGAAGAATTGACAGAATTAAGTAGCAAAAAAATAACAGTGGAAGAAGAATTAAAAATATTGCTTCTTCCCCGAAACCCTAATGATGCTAAAAGTATAATCATGGAAATCCGAGCTGGTACCGGAGGTGAAGAGGCTGCTTTGTTTGCTGCTGATTTATTTCGGATGTATTCCCACTACGCAGAAAATACAAACTTATCTTTAAAAATTCTGGATGCAAACGAAACAGGAATTGGAGGATTTAAAAGCATCACATTCTCATTGAATGGCGAAGGAGCATATGGCAAGTTGAAGTTTGAAAGTGGTGTTCACAGGGTTCAAAGAGTCCCCAAAACTGAAACAAGCGGGCGACTTCACACTTCTGCTGCTACTGTGGCTGTGTTGCCGGAAGCGGAGGATGCTGATATTGAGATCAGGGATGAAGATTTGAAAATAGATACATATCGAGCTAGCGGTGCAGGAGGTCAGCATGTCAATAAAACGGAATCAGCAATACGAATTACACATATACCAACGGGACTTGTAGTCACATGCCAGGATGAAAAATCACAGCATAAAAACAGATCAGCTGCCATGAAAGTTATGCGATCCAGATTACTTGCGGCTGAAGAAGAAAGATTAGCTCGGGAAAGAGCTGAAACTCGTCGCTCTTTGGTATCGACGGGGGATCGTTCTGCGAAGATACGAACCTATAATTTTCCTCAAAACAGGGTAACAGATCATAGGATAAATTATACCGCCCATAATCTTGAAAACATGATAAACGGAGACTTGATTTCATTTATCGAACAACTCCAATTAGCAGACCAACAGGAACAGTTAACCGGAATTAGTACGGGGTAACCAATTTGGGTTTATCAACTCCATTACTACATGAATTGATATCATGGGCAGAAAGGGAACTGAACCAGCATCATATTGAAGATCCCCACCGGGATATCCATTGGATGGTAAGCGATCTGTTTGATTACAGAATGATTGATCTCCATTTTAATAAAATACCTGTTTCTGATCATAAGATAAAAACATTCAAGAAATGGATTCAACGAAGGGTAAATCGTGAACCGGTGCAGAAAATCACTGGGAAAACAGAATTTTATGGATTGCCTATTCACTTGGATTCTGGAGTGTTTATTCCAAGGCCAGAAACGGAACATTTGGTTGATGAAGTAAAAACTCTTGCATCAAAAGAAAAATCAAATTCTATTTTAGATATTGGGACAGGATCCGGTTGCATAGCAATTTCATTGGCGACTGAAATTAAAAATTCAAAAATTACTGCAATTGATATTTCCACAACGGCTTTAAAAACAGCAAAAAAAAATGGGGATTATCACGGATTGAAAAACATCTGTTTTCAAAAAATGGATATTCTTAAAGAAAATCCAAAGCACCATTATGATTTTGTCATTTCCAATCCTCCTTACATTCCCAAAAAAGAAATGGAGTTTTTAATGCCGGAAGTGATTGAACATGAACCGGACCTAGCACTGACAGACAACGCTGACGGATTAACTTTTTATAAACATTTAGCCAAACATTTTCATACACTTGTGCAACCAAACGGATTTATGGTTTTAGAGACAGGGATTGGTGATCACCCGTTCAAAGTATTGGAATTATTCTGTAAATATGAACTTAATGCAGAGCTGAAAAAAGATTACTCGGGAAATTATAGAGTTCTCATAGCAAGCTCTAAATGAGTTTTGTGGCAGATTATGTTTGCATTCTCCGCCCGATTAATATTATCATTTCTGCCGGAACAGTTCTCGTCTGTGCAGATATCTTGCATGCTTCCGAGAACATTTTTCTTCTTATTCTTACAGTTTTGACAGTGGGTTTACTTGTAGGTGGTGCGAATGTATTCAATGATATTCAGGATAAAAAAGAAGATAAAATAAACAAACCGGAGAGATCTATTGCCGCGGGACACATTTCCTTGAAAGCGGCAGGAAATTATGCAAAATTATTGTTTTTTTCAGGTACATTTATGTGTTTTTTCCTCCCCCTGTTGTCAGCTTTTCTCGTCTGGTTTATTGTCGTTCCTCTTATGATAGTTTACTCATTCAAAATGAAATCCATACCCCTAGTTGGGAACGGTGTTATAGCTTTTTTGTTAGGATTAACCTTTCTGTTTTGCGGATTGGTATTTGGGGATATTGGGCCAATGATTATCCCAGCAATTCTTGCATTTTTTCTAACATTTGTAAGAGAATTGACAAAAGACATTGAAGACATAGAGGGTGATAAAAGATCAGGATTGACCACCTTCCCTATAATGTTTGGATTAAATAAGACCGTTCAATTGATTATTGTGCTTTCAGTAACAACAGGTATTTTGTCGTTTATTCCGTATTTAATAAAGTTATATTCTGCGTTTTATCTTATTCCACTTATCTTGGGAGTTGAGTTGCCATTGGTAATCGTTGTATTTTTGTTCATGAAATCACACTCTAGATCGACAGCGAAAAAATCATCAATTTTACTTAAAATTGCAACCATTATGGGAATTATTTCAATCTACACAGGAGCCATCATTGGGATCTGAATTCGTTCATTTGCATAACCATTCCGATTACAGTCTTCTGGATGGTGCCCAGCCCATTAAGCAAATGGTGGATAGGACTAAAGAACTAGGCATGAATTCCATTGCGTTAACTGATCACGGAAATATGTTTGGTGCGGTGGATTTTTATCTGCAATGCGAAAAAAAAGGGATAAGACCGATTATTGGGATGGAAGCATATATTGTGGGGAAAGGAAGTCGAACAATTAAACAGGCAGCTCAAGGTCACAGTCAAAGGACGTATCATATTATTCTTCTGTGTAAAGATTTACAGGGTTATAAAAATCTTATGAAATTATCTTCCTCATCTTTTCTTGAAGGATTTTATTATAAACCACGAATGGATAAGGAGTTACTGAGAAAACATTCAGAAGGTCTCATCGGTCTTTCCGCCTGCCTGAACGGTGAAATAACCAGACTTCATCTGGATGGTAAAGATATGGAAGCCCAACATGCTGTTGAAGAACATGTAGATATTTTCGGGGAAAATAGTTTTTATATGGAAATTCAACGGCACGGGATGGAGGAAGACCGAGCATACGATAAAAACTTGCAGTTGGCAAAACAGATGGGACTTAAATATGTAGCAACAAACGATGTTCATTACACCCGCAAAAAACACTGGGATTCCCATGATATACTCATCTGCCTTCAGAGCAATCATTTTCGCAGTGATGAAAAAAGAATGAGATATAAGAAAGAGGAATTTTATCTCCGGTCTGCTGAAGAGATGAGAAAACTGTTTGATGATCTACCGGAAGCCTGCGATGCCACCCTTGAAATTGCAGAAAGATGTAATTTGAAATTGAATTTTGATTCCTATCATTTACCGGTTTTCACCATTCCTGAAAATTCAAATGAAAAGGATCCTGATTTATATCTACAGTCTCTGTGTATGGATGGTCTTAAATCTTTGTTTCCCCAAAAAACATCTGAGTTGAAAGAGCGCTTGAATTATGAACTTTCTGTGATAAAGAAGATGGGGTTTTCAGGATATTTTCTGATAACAGCCGATTTCGTTGACTATGCGAAAAGGAATCATATTCCTGTAGGACCTGGGAGAGGATCCGCTGCTGGAAGTTTAGTTTCTTATGCGTTGGGGATCACCACAATTGACCCCATGAAACATGATCTATTGTTTGAACGATTCTTGAACCCGGAACGGGTAAGCCTTCCTGATATTGATATTGATTTCTGCTATGAGCGTCGTGGTGAGGTTATTCAATATATCAAAAATAAATATGGAGAAAAATCTGTAACTCAGATTATTACTTTTGGGAAGATGAAAGCACGACAGGCAGTGAAGGATGTAGGACGAGTTATGGGATATCCATTCGGAGAAGTTGATAAGATCGCCAAGGAAATTCCAGAAGAATTAAACATATCCTTGGAAAGTGCTTTAAAGAAAAGCCCGGCATTCAAAAATATGGCAGAAGATACGTATAGTGAATTAATTGAACATTCTCTCATTCTGGAAGGGGTAAACCGACATGCATCCACTCATGCAGCGGGGGTAGTCATTGCTCCGGGAGACCTCACGGATTTCATCCCCCTGTATAAATCATCAAAAGGAGACATTACCAGCCAGTATGATATGAAAGGTCTGGAAAAATTAGGCTTGTTAAAGATGGATTTTCTTGGTCTTAGAAATCTTACGGTAATTGATCGGACATTAGTATTGATCGAAGAGAATCACGAAAAAGTTAACATTCAATCTATTCCGCTTGATGATTATGATGTGTACGATCTTTTTACACAAGGGCTCACCATCGGGATCTTCCAGTTTGAATCTGCTGGGATGCGGGAATATTTAAAAAAATTAAAGCCTAGTTGCATTGAAGATTTAATCGCAATGAATGCGTTATATAGACCGGGGCCTATGAACAATATTGATGATTTCATCAATCGAAAACAGGGTAAAAAAACAATTGATTACATGCACAAAAACCTTGAGAGTATTTTAAAGGAAACCTATGGGATTATTGTTTATCAGGAACAGGTAATGCAAATAGCAAACCAGATTGCAGGATTTTCTCTGTCGGATGCGGATCTAATGCGAAGGGCAATGGGGAAAAAGGATTCAGCACTCATGAAGCGGATGAAAACTGATTTTGTTAAAGGAGCTGAGAAAAATGATATTAATTCCCGGAAAGCAAAATCTATATTTGCCTTGATTGAAAAATTTGCTGAATATGGTTTTAACAAAAGTCATTCAACTGCTTACGCGTACATTGCCTATCAAACCGCATGGTTAAAAACACATTATCCAGTTGAATTTATGTCCGCAAACCTTACAAGTTTTATGTCTGACACAAACCGGATTGTCCGACTTATAAATGAATGTAGAAAATTAAATATCCAAGTCAATCCTCCAGATTTAAATATATCAGAATTTGATTTTCAGCCTCTTGATAATCAAAGTATCTCTTACGGTCTGAATGCTATAAAAAATGTTGGTTCATCTGCACTGAAAAGTATTATTGATGAAAGAGAAAAAAAGGGAAAGTTTAAATCAATCTTCGATTTTTGTTCCAGAGTTATATCTTCCTCATTAAACAGAAAAGTAATTGAAAGTTTAATTAAAGCTGGAGCAATGGACTGTCTCCCTGGGAAAAGGGCTGAATAGTTTACTTCCATCGATGACGTTTTGAAATATGGGCAAAGTATTCAGGATAACCTAAATAGAAATCAGGTGGATATCTTTGGTGAGAAAGATGGTGTTAATTCGATGATAAAGGAACCAACATTGCATGAGAGTGAACCATGGAGTGAAAAGCAATCTCTGACTTTTGAAAAAGAAGTATTGGGAACTTATGTATCCGGACATCCCCTGATAAAACATGCAGATATTATTGAAAAATATGCTACGTACGATTTTACTGAAGTTGTTCCAACCTCTACAAAAAAATTATTCAGGCTGGGTGGTCTGATTGAAGGAATAACCCGCAACTTCGATAAAAACGGAAGAGAATGGGCACGGATAAAAATGGAATGTATTGGGGGACGAGCTGAAATCATTGTATTTAATGAAATATTTTTACGGTATAAAGAAATTTTTCAAGAAGGAAATATTGTGTTTGTATCAGGGAAACCGGAAAATCGATCTGAAACAGGGAATGTTAAAATGCTGGCAGAAAATATTGTATCCTTAGATCGAGCTGAAGATCAATTATCAAAACATTTAAATATATTGATTGATCCCAATTCTATTTCCACCAAAGAAATAGATGAACTCTATAAAATTGCTGAGCAGTATCAAGGTGACACGCGGTTAGTATTTCATATTCCAAAAAATGGAAGACATCAGAAAGTTTTGGCACACAATGTTCGTGTTTCAACCGATAGTACGTTCTTCAAGAAACTGAAAAAAATATACGGCAGACAGAATATCTGGATTGAATGATTGCAGTATTACAACGCGTTTCCAAAGGAGATGTAACTATTTATGGCAAGACATGTGGAGCCATCCGACAGGGGTTGGTTATTTTATTAGGAGTGATGAAGGATGATACGGAGAAGGATGTTATATTTTTAACGGAAAAAGTTTCGGGATTTAGAATTTTCAATGATAAGGATGAAAAAATGAACCTTTCCATCAAGGATATTAATGGATCTATTTTAGTAATCAGTCAATTTACACTTTGCGGGGATTGGAAAAAAGGCCTGCGCCCTAGTTTTGTCCATGCAGCTACACCAGAGAAAGGGAAACATTTGTATGAGCAGTTTATTTATCATTTAAGAGAAAAAGGGATTCATATTGACTCTGGTAAATTTGGAGCTACTATGTCAGTTAGTTTGGTCAATGAGGGACCAGTAACTTTTGTTCTTGACAGTAAAAATTGAGATTGTTTTTAATATTTACCATTTTTTCTTTTTTGAAAATCCTATTGTAATTTTGTTCATTAATTAAACAGATATATTAAATGAAACGTAAAATTCGAATCATTATGGCTAAACCGGGCCTTGACGGCCATGACCGTGGAATTAAAATTTTAGCTTCAGCATACAGGGATAAAGGAATGGAAGTTATTTATTTAGGGTTACGTCAGACGCCTGAAATGATTGTTTCCGCAGCATTGCAGGAAGATGCAGATGTTATTGCTCTGTCCAGTTTAAATAATGCTCACATGACCATTTTCCCTAAAGTGAAAACCATCATGAATGAAAGAGGGTTATCAGATGTTTTATTGACCGGTGGAGGGATTATTCCAGAGAAGGACATGGAATCATTGTATGAAATTGGAGTTGGAAAATTATTTGGACCGGGGACTCCTGTTAAAAATACAATTGATTATATTACGAAGTGGGTGGAAGCCAATCGCCGATAATGGATTTTTCAAACAGGCAAGAGATGGGGATTATTTTCCAAAACCATCCTGAGACA
>CAZOUJ010000008.1:5924-21086 GCA_964582955.1 uncultured bacterium | reverse complement strand
GCCCATAAAAAGTTTTCTATGAATAAAGAAGATATCCATTGGCAGACAATAACCGAAGGAAAAGATTCTCACTTCCTTGGCTATGAGACATTGACCTCTGATGCTGAAATTCGCAAAATATCCAGGAATAATGAACATACAATTCTTATTCTAAATCAAACCCCTTTCTATGCTGAATCCGGCGGACAGATTGGGGATACGGGAATCATTATAACCGAAGAACACAAAATAACGGTCGAAAATACAATATATGACAATGATAATTCTGTTTTACATATTTGTAATGGAACACTATCTGATGATCAGTTAAAGAATAATATTAAGTGTATTGTAGACAAAAATCGTAGGCAGAAAATTAAATCAAATCATACAGCAACCCATTTGCTTCATTCCGCACTTAAAACAGTATTAGGAAACCACGTTCATCAGGCAGGCTCACTTGTTTCCCCTGATTATTTACGTTTTGATTTAACTCATAATAATAAAATTAATAATACTCAATTGATGAAAATTGAATATTTAGTTAATGATGAAATTTTGAATAATAATCCCCTAACTGTAGAGGTTAAACCATTTGAAACTGCGAGAGATGAAGGTGTAGAAGCATTGTTTGGTGAAAAATATGGTGATGAAGTAAGAGTAATATCTGTTGGTGAATTTTCTAAGGAATTATGTGGAGGAACACATGTAAATCTCACTGGTGAAATTGGATTATTTAAAATTATTGAGGAATCATCATTGTCTGCAGGTGTAAGAAGGATTGTAGCTATAACCGGAATTGAGTCTGTAAAATATATACAAAATCATAACAACATTGTAAAAGAGTTACTATTAAAATTTAACTGTAACTCCGATGATTTAATGTCACGTGTTGATCAAATTATCAAAGAGAAAAAATTAATTGAAAAACAATTAAAACAGAAAAATAAATCTTTTGAATTCGATACAACTCCACTAATTAATAATGGAGAAGAAATAGGTACATCAATTTTGATTTCATCAATAATCAAAGATTCATCATTGGAGGAACTAAAAAATATAGGAGATTTACTACTCCAGAAAATTAATTCAGGAGTCGGTATATTAGGCACGGTTACGGATGATAAACCTCAAGTGGTTATTGTTGTTTCAATAGATCTCATTAAAAATGGTATCTTTTCAGGGAACATTGCAAAGGAAGTAGGTAAAACAATGGGTGGCGGTGGTGGTGGCAAACCACATCTTGCAACATCAGGAGGGCAAAATTCCGATAAACTAAATTCTGCAATTGATTCAGGAAAAGTAATGGCCAAGTCATTGATTCTTAATGAGACAAATGGAAGTTAGACAGTCAGGTCAAAATTATCTTGTGTACGTCCAAAAGGATGAGCCTGTAATGGAGACACTAACGTCTATTTGTAAAAAATATGAAATTGTCAATGGACAAATATCTGGTATAGGAGCAGTAAAAGATATTGAAATTGGTGCATATGATCTGGATTCTAAAATCTATTTACGAAAACAATATACCGAAAACCACGAACTGATTTCATTTCAGGGAAATATCACCTTAAAAGACGGCGATCCATTTATTCATGCTCACATCACCATTTCGAATCATGAGTTACACACTCGAGGTGGTCATCTATTTGAAATGAAAGTTGCTGTTGTCGGAGAATTTATCATCAGAAAAATAAATTCCGATGCGCATCGTGAACTAGATGATAATATCGGACTTGCCGTTTGGTGCCTTGAGAATAAATGAACCGTACTATTATTAAGGCAGAAGATGCACCATCGGCAATAGGAGCATATAGTCAAGGAATCGCAGCAAACGGATTAATTTACACTGCAGGACAGATTCCTATAGATCCAAAAACTAATAAATTGGTAGATGGTGAAATGGAAACACAAATTGATCAAATCCTTAAAAACCTTGATGCTATTTGTAAATCTGGTGGTAGCTCACTTAGCAATGCTATTAAACTGACTGTATTTTTAACAGATCTTACACATGCACCTTTAGTTAATAAGTCAATTAATAATTGGTTTAAATCAAAATCTTATCCTGCACGATCTATGGTTGAAGTTTGCAAATTACCCTTAAATTCAAGTATAGAGATTGAATGTATAGCGCTAAAGGATGAATAAAGGAAAATATTCTATTGTTTCAGGAATTATATTATTGTTTTCTATCAATGTTATGAACGGTGAGCCTGTGGATACATTAAAATCCAAATCACCTGCTGAAGCAGCTAAATATGCATTATTATTTCCCGGTGGGGGACAATTCTATAATGAGAACTATATTAAAGGTGGAATCTTGATCGGACTTGAAATTTACAGTCTTATCAAATTTAACGATTATCGTTTAGATATTAAATGTGATAATATCAGCTCTGCGATTTCAAAACGAAATAAATCCCTCTGGTGGTCATTCTTTATTTATTTTTATGGATTTATAGATGCAGTTGTGGAAGCACATTTAATGCCCCATGAAATCGTAATGAATACACCCGTTGAAGAAAATAATTCAGAAAATAAATAACGGAAAATATTATGGATAAAAGAGAACACTGGGGATCAAAATTTGGCTTTATACTTGCTGCTTCAGGATCTGCCGTCGGATTAGGTAATATTTGGAAATATCCATACATTGCTGGTGAAAACGGTGGGGGTGCTTTCACCCTGATTTATTTATTATGTATCCTAATTGTGGGAATGCCTATTGTCATTGGAGAATTTGTTATTGGTCGAAAAACCCAATTGAGTCCTGTTGGCGCTTTTGAAAAGTTGGCACCTAACTCCTACTGGAAATTGGTGGGAGTACTGGGGGTTTTATCAGCATTTGTAATCCTAGCATTTTATGGAGTTGTAGGAGGTTGGACCTTACGTTACACCTTTTTATCATTGGCAGGTGGATTTTCAGAATTAGCAGGAAATCCTGATTTATCAGGAGCAGTTTTCAACAATTTTATCACCAATCCGTGGTATCCATTATTTTTTCACTTTATTTTTATGGGATTATGCATTTGGGTTATAATACATGGAATAAAAGGGGGAATAGAAAGGTGGTCAAAGGTCATGATGCCTTTGATCTTTTTTATATTGATTATTTTGGTTATCAGAGGTATTACATTACCAAACGCTACTGCAGGTTTTTCTTTTTTGTTTAAACCAAAATTTGAGGATATAACAGCTTCCAGCATTGTTTTGGCATTGGGTCACTCTTTTTTCACATTAAGTCTGGGAATGGGTACAATGATAACCTATGGAAGTTATCTCAGAAAAGAACAAAATCTTCTCAATTCAGCAATATGGGTTGTCATTCTTGACACTGGGCTTGCTCTCTTAGCAGGATTAGCAATCTTTACAACTGTATTTTCTGTCGGTGCCGATCCGGCTGGAGGACCAGGGTTAATCTTTGTTGTTTTACCGACAATTTTTCCTCAACTTCCAGGAGGATTATTGTGGGGGACTCTCTTTTTCTTTTTATTATTTTTAGCAGCTCTAACATCTGCTATTTCGATTTTGGAAGTTGTGACAGCATATTTTATAGATCAAAAGGGTTGGAGTAGATTAAAAGCAACTCTTCTTTTCGGTCTAATTATTACCGGTGTTGGTGTTCTTTGTTCTTTTTCACTTGGTGACGGCCTGAATATAACATCATTTTTTGGAATGAAATTTTTTGATTTTATGGATAACCTTTCTTCAAAATATATGTTACCATTAGGAGGAATGCTTACAGCTATTTTTATTTTGGTTCGTTGGAAAGTTCCAAACTTTTTAGAGGAATTTTATTTAGGTATGACTAATCGTATATTTTCGATCTCCATAATAAAAACATTTCTAACCATTGCATCACTTGTTGTCGGTTTTATCATATTGAATGAAATCTTTGGTATATTATTAGGTGCACCATTGATTGGGTAACCTATGGTCATCGAAAGATTAATCAAACCCGACTCTTCCTTGTATGTAGTTATTTCTAAACTATTCACTCCTTTAAAATTCATAGAAAATTTTGAAGTTGTCTCATGGTTTGTTCCATGGACAATCATGGCAGCGGGAATGGCGGCAAAAGCAGGAATGACCGATAGATATACTTTTTGGGAATTTTCCGGTTGGGATAAAGGATTGTTATCCATAATATTTCTGATAATCGCAATGGTTGTATATAAGATAAAAAAATTCAGCATTCTATTAGATAAAGATAATATATCTGATAAATCAGAATGGATTTCTCGAAGTATACTTTATTTTATTAGTTGGATGTTAGGATGGGGAATAACAGATTTCCTTTCTGGTATTGGCTGGCTTTTCGGATATTTACCAATGATTTTAGGAATATCACTTCTATATATGATTGAGCCAGATGATAGCAATACAATAATATTTCGTAAACAAATAGGATTCTCATCAAGTATTTTATTTTTACTTTCCTGTTTCTTTGGTTGGATACTAGACGACCCTGTTTTGGCGACTGCGTCTATTGTCATGTTTCCTTTCACTGTGATATTGACAGTGACCACTCATCATCGTCATATTCAGAGAACTCATATTTATCCACTTTTTATTATAATGGGGTTTGTTATTGCAAGACAAGGATGGTTCATTTTTCCATCCTTATTCCTTTTCTATTTTTTACGTTTTTATAATTATTTTATTTATAAAAAAGTATTTCCAGGTTTCGCTGTAGATCAATAGTTTAGATCTGGAGATTAGGGAAACAGCAGTATGATAATTATTAAACAAAATAAATGCGATTATTGTGGTTGCTGTGTTGGTGTTTGTCCTGTCAATTGTATTGAATTAAAAGAGGCCGATATCCAAATTGATCATCCAGTATGTATTGACTGTGATTTGTGTGTATTTGTTTGTCCTATTGATGTATTAATTACAGAACATGAGTCTACCATCCAAACAGTTTGATTGCATCGTTGTGGGAGGGGGTCCCGCTGGTTCTACATTTGCTGATATTGCTTCCCAAAATGGGTTAACTGTAATTGTTTTAGAGAAAGATAGGGAGATTGGTGTCCCCGTTCGCTGTGGTGAAGCGGTTAGTGATAAGGGTCTACGAATTTTTCATGATGTTGAACAAGAATGGATTAACGCAACGATTACGCGTATTCGGCTTGTTGCACCAAACGAAACTGTCGTCGAATTTGATTTAAAGGAACCTGGATATATTTTAGACAGAAAAATATTTGATTCTGCCCTTGCCCAAAAAGCAGCGGAGAACGGCGCAGTCATTAAAACAAAAGCGTATGTTGATGGACTGATATTCGATGAGGATAAAGTTGTTGGAGTCACAGGAACTTTATTAGGTGAACCGTTTCGGTTAACCGCTAAAATCGTTGTGGGTGCCGATGGAGTGGAAAGCAGGGTAGGTCGGTGGGCGGGATTACCTACACACGTTAAACTGAAAGATATGGAATCAGCTATCCAGGAAACAGTTACTGGAATTGATGTGGACAGTCATATTTTTGAATTCTACCTATCTAGAAACTGGTCACCCGGCGGATATTTATGGGTTTTTCCGAAAGGAGACCGTTCAGCAAATATTGGGCTTGCAATTTCCGGACTCTATGCAAAGGAAGGAAAGTCTGCTTATAAATATTTACAGGAATTTTTAGAGAGGAAATATCCAAATGGCTCCACACAAACTATGATTGCTGGAGGAGTTCCCGTCGCTAAAACAGTAAAAAAAATGGTGACAAACGGATTAATGCTTGTTGGAGATGCAGCGCATACAGTTAATCCCATGACCGGCGGAGGAATAGTTCCCGGAATGCGAAGTGGGTTACTTGCAGCAGAGACTGCAGTTTCCATCTTAAAATCCAAGCAAAGTCCAACAAAGAAAAGACTCCAGAAATATGAAAAAGAATGGTATAAAATTGGCGGAAAAAATCATGAAAAGTTCTACCGGATAAAAGAATCAATTTTTCGGTTTGAAGATAAAGATTTAAATCAAATTGCTGACGGAATAGCAGACATTCCTGAACATAAACGTTCTTTACTAAAATTGTTTTCAATTGCAGTTTCTAAAAAACCTTCTTTACTTTTTGATGTAGCACGATTATTCACAGGTCTATGATGAAAAGAGCAGAACTGCTCAAATCACTGGATTTATCATCCTTCATCGCGTTAGATTTTGAAACAACAGGACTATCTAAGTTCACTGATCGAATTATTGAGGTAGCTGCGATCCTCTTCAAGGATGGTAAAATTACTGACTCGTTTGTAACACTGGTAAATCCTAAAATTCAAATTTCAGATAAAAATACCAATATAACAGGCATTACCAATGAGATGGTAAGTCATGCTCCAACTGAACAGGAGATTGTAGAGGAATTACACTCATTTATTGGTAATTATCCATTGGTCGCCCACAACATGAAATTTGATGAAGGATTTCTAAATGAATTATTTAATCGTTACAATTTGCCTGAAAAATCAAATCAATTATATGATACACTTCATCTTGCGCGTGTCACAAATTTCGACCAGCCCACTTACAATTTAGGATTTTTAGCGGAATTATATAACTTATCCTCAGAAGGATCTCACAGAGCAAAAAAGGATTCTGAAAATTGTGGATACATTTTCATGCATTTTGTAGATGAAGCTGCTAGCTATCCCCTGTAGGTTATCAGCCAGTGTATTTCAATCATGAGGGGTAGAGACTATTATAATACATCACTATTTGTCAATTTAGCAGATTTACACATAAAGAAACAGTTGGCTTCAAGAGGATTAACTAAGTCTAAATTAAAAAGGACCATTCAAAGTAATCGGTTTGAGCAGGAAAGTGATCCTTCATTTTCCTTTCCCAATGCAAATGATGTTTTCGGAGAGAGTGGTAAACTGTCCGTTACAATACCCCAATTTGAAAAAAGAAAAAACCAAATAAAATTTATAGATTTTCTTAGTGATGTAATCAATCAAGAAGAATCTATTGGAATCGTTGAAGCCGGCACAGGGTTGGGGAAGTCTTTTGGTTACCTATATGAAGCCATGAAATATGTGTGCGAAACAGAAAATAATACACCTGTAGCAATATCTTGCCATACAAAAAGTCTCCAGGATCAATTATTTTATAAAGATCTTCCTGTATTGGCAAAAGCAATAGAAAATCCTATTTCTGCAGTAAAGTTGAAAGGAAGAGCAAACTACATCTGTCTCTCAAGATTCAATTGGTTAATAAGTGAAGCCACTGGCACTTTAAATGATGAAGAAGCAGCACACTTACTTCCTTTGTTATTCTGGCTTGAATGGACTAAAACGGGGGATCTTGAGGAATGCAGTGGATTTACAAACAGTCGAAATTTTCGTGTTCACAAAATGATACAAAGTGAGCCAGGATTCTGTACAACACAAGTATGCTTTCAATATGATGGTTGTTTTCTGGGAAAGGTTCGGAAAAATATATTTAAAACTGATCTTATAATCATTAATCATGCATTGTTATTAAGCGATGTGGCCAATCCTGGTCTTCTCCCACCATTCAAAACCTTAATTGTTGATGAAGCACATAATTTAATTGATGCAGCATTTACACAATTCAGCCAAAATATAGATTTGCCATTATTTAAATCAAAACTTCTGATCTGTCAACCAAAATATTCCGGGAATCGACACTGGAAAAATCGTTTGAAGAAGTTTTACAAAAATATTCCTGAATTAAAAAATAATTTATCAGATATCGATCAATCCATTGATGCAGCAATAGATACAGTAAAAATATTTTTCTCTCAATTGGCAATTGAATATGGCAGCCGATATAAAATTTCTTCCCCTTATGTAGAAAAAATAATAATAGATAACATAAGTGAAGAGTACCGGAATCTTCCGGGGGAGCTCATTCAGGTATATAAAAAATTAGAGGATTGCGAACGACACGTTATGAAATTATGTGAAATACTTCATAACACTGATACTGACAATGATAAAATCAAAGAATTACATTTAAGTGCAAAACAAAAAGAAGAATCATTACAAGCAATGATAGAATCTTTTAGATTTTTAACATCTAATCAAGACAGAGAATGGGTTTACTGGCAAGAAGGCATATTTCGTAATAATTCATCAACAAAAACTACCCTACCTGAAATATCTATTCATGCGTCACCCATTGATGCAGGTGTTATATTATCAGAATCATTATTTCAAAATATTAATTCAATTATTCTCACATCTGCAACTCTACAGGTGGACCATTCATTTGATTATTTTTTAAATCGTTCAGGTATTTCCAGGATTGATAATATAAAAACAAATTTTTCGGTCTGTCCAAGTCCTTTCTTATACTCTGAACAGGTAAACTATCATCAATATTCAGGCAATCAATCACTTTCCGAAAATCCAAATGGGATTGCAGAACTTATTTTGAAATGCCACCAAAAATTAAACCGAAAAATATTAGTCCTTTTCACCTCATATAATTCACTTACTAAAGTGACCCATTGTTTACGCACATTAAAAGGTGGGAGGGATCTTCCGATTTTTTCACAAATCCAATCTGCATCGAGATATGGATTATTGAAGAGTATGGCGAATTCTGAAAACGGAATTTTAATGGGAACGAGCTCTTTCTGGGAAGGAATTGATTTATCAGGAGATATGCTTGAAATATTAATCATCACAAAACTTCCATTTCAAGTGCCATCTGACCCAATTGTAAAAGCATATGGTGACAAACTTTCAGATAATAATATTAACCCTTTTTTAAATTTCACTGTCCCTGAATGTATATTAAAATATAGACAAGGATTTGGAAGACTAATTCGTACATCTCTTGACCAGGGAATCTTTATCGTTTTGGACAATAGAATAGTGACAAAAAGGTATGGTCACCAATTTCAGGATGCGATTCCAGTAGAAATGCAAATGTTTTCTACTTTAGATAGTCTTATATTATAAGATTATATATATTTCCTAAATCTTGGATCCGTATTTTTTCGGTGATATTGCTTATTGTAGGGTTTGGTTTTCATAAAATCATAGCAGTAAGTTTGCCGGCTTAAAATTACTTATTTTTTATTGTCAATTATATCATAAATATCATAATGGATTTATTAAATAAATTAAATATTGAAAAAACAAATTTTGGCGCATGCATTGGTGGTGCAGAGTGGCTGAACACCGAAGGAGGCTTCAAAAACATTTCATATAACCCTGCCACAGAAGTAATTATTGCGGAAGTAATTGAATGTGACGAATCACATTATGAGGCAGTTGTAAAAGCTGCTCATAGTGCCTCCTTGACATGGCGATCTGTTCCTGCTCCCGTTAGAGGTCAATTGGTTAGGGAAATGGGAAATGCCTTGCGAGAAAAAAAAGATCTATTAGGTAGTCTTGTCTCCATTGAAATGGGGAAAATAAAACAAGAGGGAGACGGTGAGGTCCAGGAAATGATAGATATTGCGGACTTTGCTGTTGGACAATCAAGAATGCTGTATGGAAAAACCATGCATTCTGAAAGATATGATCACAGAATGTATGAACAGTGGCACCCATTAGGCCCTGTAGGTGTTATTTCCGCATTTAATTTTCCTGTTGCTGTGTGGGCATGGAATGCATTTATTGCGGCTATAGCAGGTGATACTGTCATTTGGAAACCTTCAAGCAGTACTCCTCTTACTGCAATTGCTGTACAAAATATTTGTAATACTGTTCTGAAACAAAATGGATACACTGGAATCTTTAACTTGGTAATTGGTAAAGGGTCATCCATCGGTGACCGTATTTTGCGCGATCCTCGCTTGCCATTAATTTCCTTTACAGGTTCAACATCTATGGGAAGACATGTGGCACAAGTTGTTTCCAAACGTTTTGGTAAAACAATTCTTGAATTAGGCGGAAATAACGCCATAATCGTTGATGACACTGCTGACCTTGACCTTGCCATACCTGCCATCCTTTTCGGCGCTGTAGGGACAGCAGGACAGCGTTGTACATCTACCAGAAGAGTGATTGTGCAATCAAATATTTCTAATCAATTAATCGAACACCTTATTAATGCCTATAAACAGGTTAATATTGGAGACCCCTTGAAAAAGGGAACCCTTATGGGACCCTTGGTAAATAATAACGCTGTTGACACTTATTTTACTGCAATTAATCGTATAAAGGAAGCCGGTGGTGAAATTCTTTATGGCGGTAATTCAATAAATGGTGCTGGTTTTTATGTTGAACCAACTATTGCCCGTGTTAAGAATGATTGGGATATCGTGCAAAATGAAACATTTGCACCAATTCTATATATTATTGATTTTGATGATATTAACGAAGCTATAGCACTCCATAATGCGGTACCTCAAGGTCTTTCATCTGCTATATTCACCACAAATTTGCAAAATGCTGAACTGTTTCTATCATCAAGAGGAAGTGATTGTGGAATCGCCAACGTAAATATTGGTACTTCCGGTGCCGAAATTGGAGGAGCTTTTGGAGGAGAAAAAGAAACTGGCGGTGGTCGGGAATCGGGCTCAGATTCATGGAAACAATACATGCGGCGCCAGACAAATACAATTAATTGGAGCAGTGAATTACCCCTTGCTCAAGGAATAAAATTTGATTTATAACACTAAATTTTATGGAATAAAATGCAATGATTAACCCCCATAATGTTCGTTCAACTATTGATAAATATATGCTTGCTGATGGCATGGAACCAATTGTTGATCTGGACAAAAGCCATGGTTCCTGGCTCGTTGATGCGCGGGACGGTAAAGAATATTTGGACTTATTTTCTATGTTTGCTTCAATGCCTGTTGGATATAATCATCCCTTTGTTTTGGATCATTCTGAAATGATAACAAAGGCAGCATTGAATAAACCGACGAATTCAGATATATATTCTACTCAAATGGCTGAATTTGTGAATACGATGGGACGAATAGCACAACCTGATTATCTACCACATTCTTTCTATATTGAAGGTGGAGGATTGGCAATCGAAAATGCCTTAAAGACAGCATTTGATTGGAAAGTTCGAAAAAACTTGGAAAAGGGTAAAGGTTCACTTGGAAGTAAAATAATTCATTTTAAAGAATGTTTTCATGGAAGGACAGGATACACATTATCTCTCACTGATTCCCCCGATCCCCGAAAAACTCTATATTTTCCACGTTTCGACTGGCCCAGGATTACCAATCCAAAAATCACGTTCCCTAATTCAACTCATCTCGAAGATATTTTAGCTGCTGAACGTACAGCTATTACTGAAATAAAAGATGCTTTTCAACAAAATAAGGACGATATAGCCGGTATCATCATTGAACCAATTCAAGGCGAGGGCGGTGATAATCATTTTAGGCCAGAGTTTTTTAAGAAATTGAAAACTCTATCACTTGAGAATGAAACACTACTTATTTACGATGAAGTGCAGACTGGGATTGGAATAACTGGAACTATGTGGGCGCACCAATGTCTATGTAATTCAGAGTGTCATGCCTGCGACAGTCATTGTAAAGATAGAGAGCCGGACATTATCGGTTTCGGTAAAAAAACGCAAGTGTGCGGAATTTTCGTTGGAAAACGCATTGAAGAGGTTAAAAATAATGTATTTAATGAGTCCAGCCGGTTAAACTCGACCTGGGGTGGAAATGTTGTAGATATGGTACGCATATCTCTTTATTTACAAATTATTGAAAATGAAAATTTAGTAGAACATGCCGGCACCACAGGATATTTTCTTTTATCCAAATTAAATGATATCCAAAATGAATTCCCTGATCTTGTATCCAATGCTCGTGGTCAGGGTTTATTTGCAGCTTTTGATTTACCGGACAGTGACTCGCGTGATCGATTGGCTAATATAATTTTGAAGGAGGGTGCCATTGTTCTTGGCTCCGGTGTTCGATCCATTAGGTTCAGACCCCATTTAAATATATCGGAAGACGAAATAAATCATGGGATCGATATAATAAAACGATCTTTGCACCGAATGTGAGCAACATTTCTGGAGCATTATACATTGTTGCTACACCCATCGGAAATCTCCAAGATATAACATACCGAGCAGTTGAGATCCTAAAAAATGTTTCCTTCATAGTAGCTGAGGATACACGAAAGTCCAAAATATTATTATCTCATTTAAAGATAAAAAACTCCCTGATCAGTTATTTTGAGCATAACGAGTTAAAACGTATCCCACAGATCCTAAAAAAGATCAATGAGGGAAAGGATTGTGCACTCATTACGGATGCTGGTACTCCCGGTATCAGTGATCCTGCATATAAACTTATACGTTGTGCTATTGATGAAAATATCGTGATCGAATCCATTCCAGGTCCTAGTGCAGTATTAACTTCACTTACTGCTTCGGGATTACCAACAGATCGATTTCTATTCGAGGGATTTTTACCACCCAGGAAAAATCGAAAATCAAGGTTAGAACGATTAAAAAATGAATTAGCTACACTTATATTTTTTGAAAATCCAAATCGTCTTCACCGAACATTAAATGACATCCACACATATTTAGGTGACCGCCCTGCAGTTATTGCTCGGGAAATGACAAAAATTCATGAGGAATATATACGAGGAACTGTTTCACAACTTATTTCGTACACTGAAAAGAACAAATTGAAAGGGGAATGTGTTATTTTAATTGGTAAGGATAAAAAAAGTGTCTACTTCAATTAAACCTCGTTTTATCACCTTTGAAGGTATTGACGGTTGTGGTAAGTCCACTCAAGCAGAACTATTGAATGATTACTTATTACATAATAATATTCAGTCAACCATTGTCAGAGAACCGGGAGGAACATCTATATCTGAAAAAGTACGTGATATCTTATTATCAAAAATCAATACATCCATGTCTTCAAGAACCGAAGCATTATTGATGACAGCATCCAGGGCTCAATTAACAAAAGAAGTTGTTATTCCAAAATTGAAATCAGGATCTTGGATTGTTTCAGACCGTTATTCAGATTCTACTTTAGCTTATCAGGGTGGAGGCAGACATATAGATAATAATTGGTTGAAAACATTAAACTTTTTTGCAACATTTGAAATAATTCCAGATTTAACTATTTATCTCGATGTTCCAGTGGATATTATTCCACAAAGAAAAACAGGATATTTAGACAGATTTGAAAAAGAAGGATTAAATTTTCTTAACGATGTAAGAAACGCATATATCAAATTAGCTGACCAAGAAAAACAACGAATTCTATCAATTGACGGGACAAGAAATATTGATTGGATTCACAAATCCATAATAACCAATATTGAAGAGAAAGGATTTTTACATCATGATTAAAAATATAAAACTAATTATCTTTATCTTAGGGACATTTCTACTAATAACAGCATCATCTACATCCAAATCAGATTACTATAATGAGGTGGCTAAATCTCAAAAATTAATTATGGATGTGTACAAATACACAGTTAATAACTATGCAGATAAAATCAATTTAGATGAATATACCCGATCATCAATTACAAATATGGTGGAAAGCCTAGATCCATATACAGTCTATATGGAAGAAGAAGAAAAACAGAATATTGATATGCTCACAAAGGGGAAATATGGCGGAGTTGGAATGGAAATTTCCAAACGACAAGGTGAACTAACAGTTATCGCGCCGCTTGATGATAGTCCGGCTCAACGTGCAGGAATTCAAAGTGGTGATGTAATTGCCAAAATTGATACAATCTTTACAAAAGAATTATCCTCTACTGATGCAGCAAAACTTATTCGAGGGAAAAAGGGAACTACTGTTATTTTACATATTAAACGTATCGAATTTGATGAATTATTGGTTTTTCCTCTAGTTCGTGATGATATCAAAGTAAAAGATGTTCGTTGGTTTGGTATGATAGATGAAGATATTGGATTTATTCGACTTGGACGATTTTCAAAAAATTCTGTTGCTGAAACAAAGGAAGCTCTTATATCATTAATAGAGGATAATCCTGATGGAATTATTCTTGATTTAAGAGACAATCCTGGTGGTCTTCTCCAATCATCCATTGAAATTTTGGATATGTTGGTTCCTAAGGGAGAATTACTTCTTTCTACAAAAGGAAGGATAAAAAAATCCAATCGAGAATTTTTTTCAAAAAAAGATCCTATTGTTCCAGAAAATGTTAAAATAGCCGTATTGATAAATAATGGGAGTGCATCTGCAAGTGAAATAGTTTCCGGTACTCTTCAGGACCTAGATCGAGGAATTATTATTGGAAGAAAAACCTTTGGAAAAGGTTTGGTCCAAAGTGTATACCCACTGGATCAAAAAAGAGCATTAAAACTCACCACGGCAAAGTATTTTATTCCAAGTGGAAGATTAATTCAAAAAGAGGGATATGTAGATGATGATATAATCACAAATCTAAATACAGTAGATTCCATATTTTCTACAACTAAAGGGCGTCTTGTCAAAGGAGGGGGAGGTATTACACCAGATCTGATAGTAAAGGTACCAGAATATGGTCCATTGACCACTGCTTGTTGGAGAAAAGGTTTATTTTTCTCGTTTGTTCAACAGGAAAAAAATAATTATCATGATTTATTAGAAGTAAAGGATAATCCATTCCTGCTGGATGACTTTTCTCAATTTCTTGAAAAAAAAGAAATTGATGTTATACTTTCTGGTGAAAAACTATATGATGATACAAAGAAAAAACTATTAGCTATGGATAGTACCAATGTAGAACTCCTTTTCGCATTGGATAAAATAGATAATTTCTTCGATAAAAAAGAGGATGGATTATTTTTAGAGGAATCGCCGGAGCTAAATCACAGAATACTTCTAGAATTTGCAAATTATTTTGATGGGGCCCACGGTAGATTCATGGAATCATTTAAACAAGATGCAGATGTAAAAGAAGCCTTAGATTATTTATCTGATGAACAGGCCTATGATCACATTTTTTCTGTAGAAAATCTTTCTGATTGAAACTACATTTAATATTTTTTCATGTATCAGCTATAGTTAGATTTGCCAACCCAATTTAGTTCTAAATGGGGCGATTAGCTCAGTTGGTTAGAGCGCTACGTTGACATCGTAGAGGTCGGCAGTTCAACTCTGTCATCGCCCACATATACTAGTTATAATATAATGAAAATAATTTTAAATAATCTTTTACTCATTTAATTGATGTCAACAATTAATATTACATTACCAGATAAATCTACAAAAACATTTTCTTTGTGTATATCTTCAA
>CAZOUJ010000008.1:0-5914 GCA_964582955.1 uncultured bacterium | reverse complement strand
GTAGAGGTCGGCAGTTCAACTCTGTCATCGCCCACTAAAAATTTAATTATTGAATGGATAATATTTTAACTTATTTTTTTATTGTTTGATTCAGCAACTCCTATTGCTCTATCTAATATTTTTTGCTTCATTGTAATCCCTGCTTCTAACATTATAAAATTTTAACTCATGGATTCAGTTACCGTAACCTTGCCTGATAACTCTACTAAAGAATATTCTTCTGGAATTTCTTCATATGAAATTGCTAATGAAATTGGCACAAGATTGGCTCAAGACTGTGTTGCAGTAAAAGTTAATTATGAATTACACGATATAAACTCAAATATTACTGAGGATTCAATGCTAGAATTTGTGACAATTAATTCAGAAGAAGGTCATGAAATATTGTTGCATAGTACTGCTCATCTCATGGCACAAGCTGTAAAAGGATTGTTTCCAAAAGCAAAGGTCACAATTGGTCCTGTCATTGAAAACAGATTCTATTACGATTTCGATGTAGAAGTACCTTTTACAGAAAAAGACTTGAAAATGATTGAAGACAAGATGCGAGAACTGGCTTCACAAAAACAGGAAATCACCCGTCTTGAAATTACAAGAGATGAAGCAATTGACATATTTCAAAAAATGGATGAACCTTACAAAGTTGAAATCATTAGTGAAATTGATCCAAAAGATAATATCTCTATATATCGTCAGAATTCATTTATTGATTTATGTCGTGGACCTCATGTGCCAAATACAGGGATGATAAAACATTTTAGATTACTTGAATCATCTAGTGCTTATTGGAGAGGGGATGAGAATAATAAAGTTTTACAACGAATTTATGGTACGGCATTTCATTCAAAAAAGGAACTGAAATCATATTTACACCTTAGGGAAGAGGCAAAAAAAAGGGACCATAGAAAATTGGGAAAAGAATTAAATTTATATACATTTGATGATGAGGTAGGTCCAGGTCTTCCATTATGGTTGCCAAAAGGAACAATTCTTGTAGAAGAGTTGGAGAAATTAGCAAAAGAAACTGAACGAAAAGCAGGCTATGTCCGTGTAAGATCACCCCACTTAACAAAGGGAGTTCTCTACGAACGGTCGGGGCATCTGGAACATTATAAGGCATCTATGTTTCCAGCCATGGAAATTGATGGAATCGAATATTATGTAAAACCCATGAATTGCCCTCACCATCATAAAATCTTTGCTTCGTCACCAAAAAGTTATAGGGACCTTCCTGTGCGGATGGCAGAATATGGCACATGCTACCGATATGAAAAATCTGGTCAATTATTCGGATTAATGCGTGTTCGCAGTATGAAAATGAATGATGCCCATATTTACTGTTCTGAAAAACAGTTCCAAGATGAATTTTTAGCGGTCTGTAATCTATACCTTGCCTATTTTGATATATTCGGAATTGAAAAGTATCAAATGCGTCTCAGTGTTCACGATGCAGATGAATTAGGAAAGAAATATGTGAATGAGCCTGAATTATGGATAAAGACTGAAGATGCTGTTCGTAATGCTCTAAAAAGTGGTCATATCGATTTCGTTGAAATCCAGGGAGAAGCAGCTTTTTATGGTCCAAAAGTGGATGTTCAAGTATGGAGCGCTATAGGAAAAGAATTCACCTTAGCAACAAACCAGGTAGATATTGCCATTCCGAAAAGATTCGGTTTAACATACACATCCCAAGATGGTAAAGATATAACGCCCATTTGTATCCATCGAGCTCCACTCAGCACTCATGAAAGATTTATTGGTTTTTTAATAGAACATTTCGGTGGAAATTTTCCGCTATGGCTTGCTCCTGTACAAATTATTGTTCTTCCAATTTCAGAAAAAACCAAAAAATATGCAACAGAAATATATAAACAATTAATAAAATTGGAAATTCGTGCCGAAATAAATAATAAACCGGATAAAATTGGAGCTAAAATTCGTGAAGCGGAACTGTTGAAAATAAATATTATGTTGATTATTGGTTCTAAAGAAAATGAGAATAATACGGTAACGGTTAGAAAAAGATTTGAGAAAGATCAAAAGGAAATGAGATTATCTGAGCTTAGTGAAATACTTACACTTGAAATAAACCAGAGGAGAAGAAACTTATCGCAGACTTAACTGAAATTAAAATAAATGAATTTATTGAGGCGGAAGAAGTCCGTCTTATTGATAATGAAGGACAACAATTAGGAGTTGTTTCCATTGAGGAAGCAATAAAAAATGCTGATGATGTCGGAATGGATCTGGTGGAAGTAGCTCCAAATTCAAAGCCACCTGTATGTAAAATTCATGAATTAGGTAAAATGAAATAAGAAGCAAAAAAGAAAGAGCACCAGATCAAAAAAAAACAACATGTGGTCAAAATTAAAGAGATCAGGATCAGACCTAGAATTGATGTTCATGACCTTGATAATAAATTAAATATGGGTAAAAGGTTTTTAAAAGAAGGTTTTAAATTAAAAGTCACTATGATGTTTCGGGGACGCGAAATGTCCAGAATTGATTTGGGTGAAAATGTTTTGAATAAAATAGTAACAATCCTCAATGATGTTGCGGTATTGGAAAAACAAAGTCCACTTGAAGGAAGACGGATAGTGATGATGTTTACGGGAAAGTAGGAGAAAAAATATGCCAAAAATGAAAACCCGCCGTGGTGCAGCAAAGCGGTTCAGAGTAACCGGATCGGGAAAACTGCGAAGGAATAAAGCAAACCATAGACATATGCTCATAAGACGAAGTAAGAGTGCAAGAAGAAAAATGCGTCAATCTGATACTATTTCACCGCAGGACTCTAAAAAAGTTCGTCGAATGATTTGTGAATAAAGGAGTATAAGAATGCCAAGAGCAAATAGTTCTGTTCCCAGACACAGACGACATAGAAAAGTAGTAAAGCAGGCAAAAGGCTACTATGGTGCCAGGAGCCGCAATTTCAAATCTGCAAAAGAAGCTGTATCGAAAGCCGGACTGTATTCATACAGGGATAGACGACAAAGAAAACGTATGTTCCGCAGATTATGGATTACTCGTATAAATGCGGCTGCAAGACTTCATAACATGTCTTATTCAACATTTATTGCAAATCTCAAAGATAAACAAATCGAACTAAATAGAAAAGTCATCGCAGATATGGCAATGAATGATCCCAATGCATTTTCAAGGTTGATAGAACACGTTAAATAGATATGTCATTTGATTCGGATTTGAAGATAGTTCAATCTGCCTTCAGAACCGCTTTTAATTCTTCTGGAATTACATCAGATAAATTAGAATCACTACGTATTCGATTCCTTGGTAGAAAAGGTGAAATTGCTGCACTTTTTCATAAAATGGGCCAAGTTTCAGAAAAAGAAAAACCTTTATTGGGAAAACAGATTAATGATCTCAAACAGGAATGCCAATCTTTTTATGATGATGCAAAAAATGTAATTTCGGCTCATGATATGAATGGAACGGGTGAATATGTAGATTACACGCTCCCTGGGATTCCTCATAAAGTCGGTACGACCCACCCATTGGAAACAATACTAGATGAGATCAAATCCATTTTTTCTTCTATCGGATTTTCAGTTGCTTACGGCCCGGAAATTGATGATGATTTTCATAACTTTGAAGCTCTGAATATTCCAAAGCATCATCCTGCACGTGACATGCAAGATACATTTTTCATTGATACTAATACTGTTTTGCGCACCCACACATCCAACGTTCAAATTCATCTTATGGAAAGTATGGAGCCTCCTTTAAAATATATTGTTCCTGGGAGAGTGTACCGTAATGAAGCAATTGGCTATAAAAGCTATTGTCTTTTTCATCAGGTGGAGGGTCTGTATATAAACAAAAATGTTTCCTTCTCGGAATTAAAAGGAACATTGGAATATTTTATCCATTCCCTTTTTGGTAGTGATACTAAAATTCGTTTCAGGCCCAGTTTCTTTCCATTTACAGAGCCCAGTGCCGAAGTTGATCTATGGGATGAAGAACGTAGTCAATGGATGGAAATATTGGGGTGTGGAATGGTGGACCCTCAAGTACTGAATAACGTTGGATATGATCCAGTTAGATGGGATGGTTACGCCTTTGGATTGGGAATTGAAAGAATGGCTATGCTAAAATATAAGATAAACGACATTCGTCTATTTTACCAAAGTGATCTCAGATTTTTAGAGCAATTCTGATGAAAGTTAGCATTCACTGGCTCAGAAAATTTGTAGATATACCTGAATCAACCGCAGAATTAGCAGATATGCTAACCATGCTTGGGTTCGAAGCTGTTATACCAGAATCAAATTGGTCAAATAAAAATATTGTTTCAGCCAAGGTTGTAGACTGTATCCCCCATCCCAATGCAGATAGGCTGAAACTATGTCAGATAGATGATGGAGAAGGAGAGAAACAAGTTGTCTGTGGTGCACCGAATGTAAGTGCAGGACAAACCGTAGCTTTTGCTCGATTAGGAACGAAATTTTCGAATGGACTAAAGATAAAGAGATTGAAGATCAGGGGAAGTCACAGTGAGGGCATGATCTGTTCTGAAAGAGAACTGGGAATTTCTGATGAACACGAAGGTATTATGGTGTTGGATTTACATATTGATTCCGGACTCCAAATATCTAAATGTATTTCTCCATTTCTGGAAATACTTGAAGTAGATATTACTCCCAATCGGCCAGATGCTATGTCCCACTTTGGACTTGCACGAGAAATAGCTGCAAAATGTGATGTTACAATCGATATTACATTGAAGAATGAAAAGGGATGTCCTAGGTATATAGCCGGGATCATGAAAAATATAAAAATGGTGACATCACCATCCTGGATGGAAGATTCTTTAAAATCAGCCGGAATGCGGCCCATTAACATCTTGGTGGATATTTCTAATTATGTCCTGCTTGAAATGGGACATCCTACGCATATTTTTGACTTAAAATATTTTCCTGATTATAATATAACGGTAAGAAATGCAAATGCTGATGAAAATATTACAACACTTGATGGGCAGAAATGCAAACTTACCAAGAACCATTTGCTTATTACTAATGGAAAAGATCCTGTAGCTCTTGCTGGAATTATGGGCGGAGAAAAATCTGCAGTATCTGATAAAACACAATCCGTTCTTATCGAATCCGCATATTTTGATCCTGTCACCATTCGAAAAGGGGCTAAATATCTTGGAATGTCTACAGAATCATCAAAGCGGTTTGAACGTGGAGCTGATCCTAACGGATGTGTGACCGCTTTCTGGAGAATTGTAGATCTGGTGCAAGAATTGTGCGATGGTAAACTGGCGTCAGAATTGACAGATGCCTATAAT
This sequence comes from uncultured bacterium, assembly GCA_964582955.1. GTDB lineage: Bacteria > Fidelibacterota > Marinisomatia > Marinisomatales > AB-629-J13 > AB-629-J13. Next base: position 600 of record CAZOUJ010000008.1, on the reverse strand, counting down.
CAAAAAATTCCTCAGCCAAAAATACAGTTAGAATCTCAACGGATCGATCAATTATCAGGAATAAATATTTCCAATGAATTTACCAAAACCACTTTAGATAAATTGGGTATTGAAACAAAATCCAATAGGAAGGAAACTTGGGAATGCACCCCTCCCTCTTTCCGTCCTGACCTTACACGAGAGATAGATCTCATTGAAGAAATAATTCGAATGTACGGATATGATAAAATCCCCAGTGGAACTTCATTTTTCGGTCAACTAAATGTTGTTGTTCAGGATCCCCACCGTGAAACAAAGATCATTCAGAATATTCTGAGAGGATTGGGGTATAGCCAATGTTATTCCAATTCATTACAGTCCGAGAACATTTCCCGATGCAACGGAAACTCTGTGAACGTAATGAACCCCCAAAGTGATAAAATGACTCATTTACGCACCTCCCTCATTCCTGGATTGATCGATGCATTGAACTACAACATCAACAATGACAGAAAAGACATTCAGTTTTTTGAAATGGGAAACGTACATATTGAAGGGGGGAAAGCCAGAAAAGAACATATGGCAGTGAGTGGTATCCTCCATGGAATGGCCACACCTGAA
>CAZOUJ010000007.1:6917-21784 GCA_964582955.1 uncultured bacterium | reverse complement strand
TATTTCAGCATCCAGTAATTCCCGAGATGTAGGATCATAGGTGTTGTGAATGGTCAGATTTTTCCCTAAAAGAATTTGGAAAAATAGGGAAAGAAAAATGTACTTTGTATAAATCTTCAAAGACTAATATCCCATATCCATACCACCTCCATCTCCACGATCCATATGTCTACTTTTTCTTTTTTCTTCCTGCAACTGACCAAATCGATAAATGAGATTGAGTTTCAAAGTCCTGCCTCCACGATCTGTAGCAACATCAGTAAATTCTGATGCCGCAGCATATCCATTATCAAATGGACCATCAAGAGGTCTCTCTCTCTTCATCTGAAATCCACCTCTATCAAATAAATTGTTTACACCAAGTGAGACCTCCATTCTTTCATCAAAGAATGATTTTGATATACCCATGTTCGCCCACATGGTTCCTTTGTTACCAAATAGATTACCACCGGGAACCTTTAGTTTCATATAGAAAAAATTAAATTCGAAACTGAAATACTTGATGTATTTTTCCGGAAGACTAATCCGACTGTAAAGGGTCATTCGGCGATGTTGTCCATTCAGTTCATAGTCACCCGATGGGTCCTCCATTTTGCTGAAATTATACCCCCCACCTAATGTTTGTCCCATGATCATGAAAAAAAACTCTACACCCATGTTCTCGCCAGAATCAGCATTTTTAAATGTCAATACATTGCTGTTTTCATAGCGATTGTCATCATACCATTCAATAACATTTTCAAGCTGGTGATAGTAAAGATTAGCATATGCAAATCCCATTGGTATAGGACTTTTGAATGACACTTCATACTGGGTTGAATATTCTGGCTTTAGAAAGGGGTTACCTATGAAGAGAAAATTTTGTGAGTATACATCTCTCGGGTATGGGCGTATTTGACGGCTTCCATGACCGTGCCCACCTGAACCAGGTCTGTTAGCCCGTTTGCTCAGTCCAAATTGGATGCTCTGTTTTTCATTGATGTTATAGGTAAAATGTAGGTCTGGATAAAGTGTTGTATAATCATCTATATAAGTGGAATCTTGTAAAGAGTTTAATATCTCGGCATACAGTGGAATCGATTCTGTGTCGACCTCCTCCATAATATCCGATTTGAATTTAATATTTTTCCTTATATACTCATAACGCACGCTAGGTTTAATGCTGAAAGATTCACTTAACTTTTGATTATATTCAATAAAAAAACTATGAATATCCCTTTTATATCTGAAGGTATTTACTCCTGAAAAGGTATTATCATTGCTATCAGTAAGTTGAAAATCCATGTTCTCAGTATTGTTATTTATGCGGCCATCATAACCAAACTCAATTTTAGTGTCTTGGTTGAGAGGATGTTTGTATGAAACGTCTATATCAAGTCCATTCATATTTTCATTCAAAATGGTACTATCACCAATTAATGGCAATATCTCTATTTCATCATCAATGGAAAAATTATAATTGGTGCTAAAATTAAATTCGCGGTCTGGGTTATCAAATGTTTTCTCCATCTCAAAGTAACCTTCTACACCATAGTTGTCATCCCCGTCCTTTTCAATTGTTAATATATCAGGTAATTCTCCAGGATTGTCCTGTGTTTTTGCCCCCTGTCTCAAATGTACTTTATAGTTCACCTCACCTGTTAGTATCATGTTCTCATTAACTGAATAGTCAGAGCCTAATTTTATAGATTGACCAAATCTATCAGATTCATTGTTAAATAAAAAAGAATACAGCGGGACAGTATCCTGAGGAGTACCATTAATATCAAAATATCGTACTTCTACATCCCGGTGTCCAAAAGTGTTACGCACACGGTTATTTAAATTGTACGATGTATATAAATTCCATTTTTCTGTTTTATAATTTCCGTAAGCGGTAAATCCGTTCATATCACCCATGCTTCCGTAATTGTTCTGTTTGCCATTGACCCTAATACTGCCATTTACTCCTTCATATTTCCCCTTTTTTATGACGATGTTGATGATGCCTGCCATCCCATCGGGATCATATTTTGCAGATGGAGAGGTAATGACTTCAACTTTTTCAATAAGTGAAGCAGGTATATTATCTACATCACTCAGCCCTGCGCCTGTTCTGTTAGGTCGACCGTTTATCAGTATTTTAACATTAGAATTTCCACGCAGCGATACCACTCCATCTTGATCAACAGTGACCATAGGAACTTTGTTCAGGACGTCCTCGGCTGTTCCGCTGTCGGAAAGAATATCATCCGAGGTATTATAAATCATTTTATCTGTTTCGAATTCAAAAACAGGTCTGTCATCCACAACATTGACTGATTCCATCTCAAGTAAAACCAAATTTAATTTGATTTCACCTACATCTTTTTTTGTTGTTCCTCTAAACGATAGCTCAATATCAGTAAGAGTTTGTGATTCGTAACCCATAAATTCTATTTTTAAACTATATTGACCGGGCTTTATCTCTCCAATTTGAAATTTCCCATCTGAGTCAGTTACACCGCCAGTTTCAATATCCCCCTCTTTCCGCAAAACAGATACAGAAGCATATTCAATAGGTTTCCCAGATTCCGAGTCTACGACCACTCCTGACACTTCGCAAATAGCAGGTCTACCTCCGCGACCTCCACCCTGCCATCCTTGTGCAGTTAAAATAGAAACAGACAAAATAAAAATTATACGAATATAATTATATAAAATTGGATTTTTCACACTTTTCCCTTTTATGACTAATATGATATCAATTGGTTAAATAAAAATCTCTACATTTTGAAATGCTGAGGGCTTGGAATATAATTAAATTGAGCCATCACTTATGATACATTCCTGATTTTTAAACAATGCTGAAATTCCGTCTATATCTTCTCTTAGCGATAGGTCTATTCCTCACAGTGCCCTGGTTTTTTTTTGATACTGATTCAGGGTCCACTTTTGGAATGCCTATCTGGGCGTTTTATTCATTATTCTTTACATTTGTGTATGCCTGTTTTGTCTATTTTCTTATAAAAAAATACTGGGGCATTTCTTCTGAGGATTCCTATGAGGAGGACAGATGAATAGCCCTTTACTGTCTACCAATGGAACGATATTTCTGTTGTTTTACCTTTTTTCGCTGATTGGCATTGGTCTAATCGGACGATTTGCCAGAAAAAATAATTCCATGGCTGATTTTTATCTTGCAGGAAGAGGAATGGGATTTTTTGTTCTGTTTCTAACCTTATATGCAACTCAATATAGTGGAAATACTCTCATTGGTTTTGCAGGAAAAGCATACCGAAACGGATTTACGGCTTTGGTCACCGTGACCTTCATGTGTTCTGTCATCGGTGCTTATTATATATTTGCTCCAAAACTATTTCGTCTGTCCAGAAAATACAAATTTATTACCATTGGAGATTTTATTCAGTATCGTTATCAAAGTACTCCTCTCACAATATGTATTACAGTTCTATCGATCATTGCACTTGGAAACTATATAATCACCAATTTAAAAGCTATTGGCATCATTGTGGAAACCTCTACCGGTGGCACCATTTCATTTGTGAACGGGATTATCTTGCTTTCATTTATTATGGTCATTTATGAAACTCTGGGAGGAATGCGCAGTGTTGCATGGACAGATATGATCCAAGGAGTTCTTTTGCTTTTTGGGGTGGTTTTCATTTTTGTTTTGGTTCAGGTTCACTATGGTGGATTGGTCTCATCCCAAATTAAGGTTAACACAGATTTTTGGTCTCCTCCAAACTGGAGCGAGAAACGGCTTTGGTTCAGCACCATTATTATATTGTTTGCTGGAATTTCAGTTTATCCTCATGCCATTCAAAGAATTTATTCTGCCAAAGACGAGTCTTCTCTAAAAAAGTCATTTCAAATCATGGTCTTCATGCCATTTGTAACAACACTGTTCATTATCACAGTAGGTATTGTTGGTGCAAGCCAATTCCCCGGAATTTCAGGAAAAGATACAGAGCACATCACTCTCCTTCTATTATCAGATTTAGCAGAGAAAAATCCTGTTGTTGCACCCATTCTTGTCTTGTTTATTTCTGCTGCAATTGCTGCTATTATGTCTACCGTTGATTCTGCACTTTTGGCTATTTCCTCTCTGTCCACACAGGACATCTACCGCAGGATAAAACCACGGTCAGATGAAAAAACCCTGACCTTTCTGGGTAAAATATTTTCGTGGATAATCATGGCAATTGCTGCATTACTTGCAATTCAACTCCCCCACACCATCTGGCGACTCATGGAAATAAAATTGGAGCTATTATGCCAGATCGCACCCGCAATTATTTTAGGAATACACATAAATAAATTAAACAATCAGATGATTCTATCTGGCATTCTGTCAGGTACAGGGGTAGCTCTTTTCATCATTGGTTCAAATATGTTGGGGCTTCCAATTCCTGCAAAGCCCTGGGGTGTCCATGCAGGTGTATGGGGGTTATCCATTAATTGTCTGGTTGTATGGATCCTTTACATCAAAGAAAACAAAAGGTTAGCATCAATTGATAATTGATCATACTGCTGTAAGAAAAGATTGGTACGGTCGAGGATTTTCATGTGATATCTGGATTGATCCTCCCGGAAAAATCTGGGCAGATTTTGTTCACGATACCGATGAACTTCTGATGCTCATTGATGGAGAAATTGAATTAGAAATGGACGGTAATATTTTGCATCCCAGAATAGGGGATGAGGTATTGATCCCTGCAGGTATGAATCATACTGTTCGCAATATTGGATCGGTTACAAACCACTGGTTTTACGGATATAAATATAATTGAAGTTGCGTACCATTCTTCAATTTAAACTCCAGATTGGTTTGATAATTGCTATGGCGGTGTGGGGATTATCCTGGACCAACGCAAAAATTCTGGGTGTTTATACATCTCCTGCCCTATCAATGGTTTGGAGATTTTTTCTCGCAACCATTTGTTTTGTCCCAATCATGAAATGGACAGGCCGATCTTTCAAAATATCACAAAGTGCTTTCAAGTTTGTTTTCCTTAATGGATTTTTCATGACGGCCTATAATTATTTTTATTTTCGTGGAACACAACTGGGGCTTGCCGGTGCAGGAGGAGTTATAGTAACAACTCTAAATCCAATAATCACTTCCCTATTGGCAGTAATTATCTTAAAAGATTTTTTGAAATCAAAAGATATCTGGGGCACATTGCTTGGCCTGACAGGTGGTGTATTTATAATAAAAATATGGTCAGTTAACTATATTGATCTCGTTCAAAATGGCAACATCCATTTTCTGTTGGCTGCAACATCCTGGGCATTTGTAACATTGATCACTACATCATCCAAGGACAAAATTCACTTCATACCCTATAGTTTTTGGTCCATAGCTATAGCTGGAGTGTTTTCATTTTTTATGTCTATGGGAGAACCTCTCTTTTCTGTTTTCAATTACGGATGGATTTTTTGGCTGAATCTATTTATTTTGTCGGCAGGAGCTATGGTATTTGGCACAACCGTATATTTTTTAGCAGCGGTTCGGTTGGGTTCCCGAAAGGCCAGTGCTTATGTTTTTACTGTGCCGGTCACGGCAATGGGGTTCAGCATGATCATCCTCGGCGAACACCTTGATTGGAGCACAACAATTGGAAGCCTTTTTGCTGTATCAGGTGTTTATCTGATCAATAAATCCTGATTTCAGGTTCGAGATTATTATAGGATTATCTTGCTTGTAAAACAGATATTTTATTATTGGCAAACTCAAACCCACCAAAAAGCATTGTACAGTAAAAAGCATTACCAACCAACGTCCATCCAAAAAAAGGAAGAGCGGCAATATAACAAGATATCAATCCACCTAATGAAACTGGATACATCATCCCACCTATCCAGACACCAAAATTAGATATGAGAAAAAAGATAACAGATGCAAAAATTCCGGACAACCCTACTGATTTCGTAGTAACATTTTTCATTGTGGACTTACCTATGATAACTATTACTATAAAACTGATATAAATCCAGATATGACCTGATGAAAAAAGTACAAACCCGTGATAATATTCAGTATAAAATAAATTATTGAGGATGAGATCGCTGATCCACAATGCCCCCAGTGGCAATATAATCGCCAAGATGCGGTTGGATACATACGCTCCACCAAACAATGCCATAGCGCCTAAAGCCGTAAAATTTGGAGGGTGAGGGATTATGCGGCTGAACGCAGCAAGAATAAGTAGCCCTGCTAAAATAAAGTGCCTAGTGGATAATTTTTTACTCATCATTTATTCCCCTTCAATGAAAGTTGAAATTAAACATGATGGTTTTATGTTTCCTAAATGAAAACCAATCAAAATTTCGATTGCTCTTAAAAAATCCACATACTTTGGAAACTACAATGACATCGCAGAGAAGATAATAAAATAATTTATGAGTCGTTTAATTGGCCTTCCAATTATATACAGAAAACTTCCAGCAATAAATAAATTATAATCTAAGAAGAAAAAACAATCTATCCTTTCTCGCAATGGTGGAGGAAAGAAGAAAACTATTTAATCTCTGAGAGACCTACTAGGTTCACACCACCTTGGAACACACCGGAAAGATGGGGATGCAGACGCCCGGCAGGGAAAAGGTATATCTATATACTTAAGAAAGTTATCACTTGTCAGCTATACCTAACATTTCCAAAATATCATCACCGTGAGTATGGACATTCACATTGCGGATGATTTTTTGAATCATACCTTTCTCATCAATAATAAATGTAACTCTTTTAGGAAAAAACCATCCCTTGGCATCATACATCCTGGAAACGGTTTTTTTCCTATCCGATAAAAATGTATAAGGGATATTATACTTAATTCGGAATGCTTTTAATTTATCCAATGTGTCAAAACTGACACCGATTATTTTTGTATTTGCACGTTTATATATTTCAAATTTGTCACGGAACCCGCACGCTTCTTTTGTTCATCCAGGGGTATCTGCCATGGGGAAAAAATAAAGGACAACCATCGATCCGATATAATCACTGAGTTTATGGATGGTACTGTCCTGATCAGGAAGTTGAAAATCAGGAGCTTGCATCCCAATATTAATGTTTGATTTACCAAACAACATGGTTAGAAATATTGATATGTAAAAACAGAAAGTAAAATGCTTCATCCCGAATATAAATATGACAAATTAGATACTGAAAATTTAATTGGTTCAATATGAAAATCTTCAAATAAATTTTTTGATTCACAGGTATTTCCTTCCATGAGCATTGATAATTGGTCTCCGGTAATAGGAAACCAGGAAAACCTACCAAATACAGATGCCATCATTTTTATTGGAAACACCGGAGTAGGAATTTTCCATTTTTTCTTACCGCTTGCTGAAGCGATAATGGAAACTAATTCTTTCCAAGAGAATGAATGTTCTCCTCCGATTTCATAAGTCTGACGTATAGTTGATTTCTCATCCAATGCTTTAACAAAAAATTCTGCGACATTTTTTACATGTATAGGGGACATGGCAAAACTCCCTGCATTTTTTGGAATGATCCCTTCAAAAAAAAGAGGTGCAGGGAGTGGAATTGAGAGCATATCATCTCTTAATTGGGAACAAAATTCAATCTTTCTCATAGGATCTCCAAAAACGAGAGATGGTCGAAACACAGTCCACTCCAAATCAGTTTCCTTTAAATATTGTTCCGAAAATAATTTTGTTTTTTGGTAGTCCGTACCATTTTGTTTTACTCCGTTAGCGCTCATTAAAATGAATCTCCCAACTCCAAGTTCTAAAGCTAAATCCATACAGGCTCTTGCACCTTTGAAATGTACTTCTTCAAAGGTGATTCTCTTCCTTGGAAATTCCCGGATAATGCCAATATTGTAGATTACTCCATCTGTTTTTGAAATGGTATTTCTCACTGCATCAATATCTGAAATGGTTCCGGTTACAATGTCACATTTATTTTGATGTAATAATTTCCGTTCAGATCCTGGTCGGACAAGCACTTTGGGAATGTGACCCATTCGCAATAGCTCCTCGATTAAGTATGTACCTATAAAACCGGTTCCTCCAAATAAAGCAATTTTCATGGATATATCCCTCTGATTTCTGGATCAGATCTTTCATCATCCTGTATATTGTGGAATAATTTTTCAATCACTTCCTTTCTAAAATTGAAAATGTGGTTTAATTTTTTCCTTATACACATGGAGTGAAGAATCCTCCCTAGAATTCCAAATGGCATCATATATTGAATTTGGTCTGTAATCTCAACTCCATTCTCCATCTCCTTGAAAATGTGAGTATGGTGCCATAGAATAAACGGGCCCTTGATTTGTACATCAACAAATTTGTGCGGTGGACAATATTCAGTAATAAGCGTTCTCCAGTGGACGGGAATGCGGAAAAACTTGATAGTGTAATCTATGACAGTGCCCTTGCCCATTTTAATTGGTTTTGGCGTTAGTATGTTAAATCCCATATTTTTCGGTGTTATCACAGATAAATTTTCCGGTTTTTGAAAAAAGTTGAATACATCTTCTAACGTTTTATGAATAACCTGTTTTTTTGATAAACTGTATTTTCCCACAAGAATTGATAAAAATCTATTACCTAATTATATTTTTATATTTTACTTTTATTTACCATCGAATTCCCGAACTATGTAAATAAACAAGGGCCCCATGTTTAGATGGAGCTTTTTCAGTAGCCCGTAGGAGAATCGAACTCCTGTTGCCAGGATGAAAAGAACATGATTTGCATTTAAATCTTTTGACCTTACAAAGAAAAACCCAACCCTGAATTATGTGTTTTGTTTTTCTGTGAACCCTCCGTAAACCTGCATCACACTTTGGACAGGAAGTTAAGTTTGGATGACGGTCAATAGTCCTGATACGTGCACGATTCAATACTAAAATAACAGCAATAAAGATTAATAAAATTCCAATAAGATCAGACGTTTCCACTCCCGAAATTATATTTCCAAACATAACAGAAATATTCCTTAAATAGGTAATGATAAATAGGGCAGCATTTGTGATAAAACCCCATACTACAGATTTTATATTCCATTTTTCCCACAAAAGAAAAAATCCCAGTGTAAACAACCCTAAAACAAGAAATTCAAAATTGTATTCCTGAAAAAAGGTTTTACCATTATTTTTTATTCTTTTCCGTTTACGTATTTTTTGGCCCAAGCTATTTTCCTTTTTCAATCTGTGATATCAAAAGTTAAATATTTTTTACCTAATCAACAGTATATTTTGTACCAATTCAGAAAAGAAAAATAAAAGAATAGATAGATTTGAAATCAGCTAAAGTAAGTAATGGAGTATAAATGAAAGTATATTCTTGGAATGTCAATGGAATAAGGGCAGCAGAGAGAAAAGGATTTTTGGATTGGCTGGAAATAACCAAACCGGACATTCTTTGCGTTCAGGAAACAAAAGCAGCAGTGGACCAATTGTCTGATGCCCTGTTAAATGGTCATGGTTACCACACATATTTTCATTCCGCCGAACGCAAAGGATACAGCGGTGTGGCAACATTTTGTAAAACCGAACCTCTTTTTGTCCAGGAGGGGCTGGGCATAGACCGTTTTGATAGTGAAGGGAGAGTATTGATTACAGAACATGAATCGTTTCTGCTCTACAATATATATTTCCCCAATGGACAAAAAAATGATGAAAGACTTCAATATAAACTGGATTTTTATGATGAACTTCTTCCCATCATCAATGAACAGGTTGAGTCCGGATTACATGTGGTTGTTACCGGCGATTGGAATACAGCACACCATCCCATTGATCTGGCACGCCCAAAAGATAACATCAAAAATTCTGGATTCATGCCAATCGAAAGAGAAAAGGTGGACATCTATGTAGAAAATGGATGGGTTGATACTTTTCGGATGTTTCATCCAGAACCTGACCGATATTCGTGGTGGACCTATCGTTTTGGTGCCCGAGACCGAAACGTGGGATGGCGCATAGATTATTTTTTTGTGAATGAAGGGTTTACTCATAATGTCATTGATGCCGATATCCATGATGACATTATGGGATCAGATCACTGCCCAGTTTCTCTTACATTGGAATTATGATAAAGAAAGATAAAATAACACGGAATTGGTTTCGAAGGTACACAGGAACTAATCCTGATTCATTAGGAAAATGGATTTTGCTAACTAATTTTCAGAATTATGTAGAAAAATTTTCCAAAACATTCAATGTTCCTATTAACGGATTAGGTGGACCAATGACTTCTGCGACAAATGCGCAGGGAGTAAGTATTATTAATTTTGGAATCGGCAGTGCCAATGCGGCCACTATCATGGATTTATTATCATGCGTAGCCCCAAAGGGGGTACTTTTTCTGGGAAAGTGCGGTGGTTTAAAAAAGACAACGGATTTAGGACATTTCATTCTTCCAATCGCAGCCATTCGAGGAGAAGGAACCAGTGACGATTATTTTCCGAAAGAAGTTCCTGCAATGCCTTCATTCAAATTACACAAACATGTTTCTCAGATTTTGCTAGAACGTAAAATAGAATATCGAACGGGAGTGGTCTATACAACCAACCGCCGGGTATGGGAACATGATGATGAATTCAAAGACTATTTAAGAAAAATCAGAGTTTTAGGGATTGATATGGAAACAGCAACCTTATTCATTACAGGTTTTGCTAACGGAATTAACAGGGGAGCACTTTTGCTGGATTCAGACACTCCCATGATTCAAGAGGGAGTAAAAACTGAGGAATCAGATAAGGAAGTAACACGTAAATATGATGAACTTCATATCAAATTAGGAATGGAAGCCATGGCGCGGATTGGTGGAGAAGGTGAAACAATAAAACATTTTACATATTAAGCTCTACACGAATCTGTCAAATAAGTAAATCCACAGCAATTGCATCAGCAAAGGCAAAGCCCAGTCCATTTAATTTAATTGTTTTTCCATTATTCTCAATATAATCATCCCATTTATTCCCATGTTGCTTCATATTTCGGTTGAATTGTTTTTTTTGGATTTCTGAAAACTTCTCCAAATCAATCCCTTTATTTAATCGCAACCCAAATCCTATTCTTTCATTTAACTTTTGAGTTGTTGTGAGAGTTTCATTTGAAGATATTGGAGATAATTCCTTATACATTTTTTTCATGTATTGATCCAGTGAACGAACATTATTCCATCTTTGGTTACCATCAAAACTGTGTGCAGATGGACCAAAACCTATGTAGGGATCAATGTTCCAATAATGGAGATTATGCCTGCATTCCTTCTCTGGTTTGGAAAAATTAGATATTTCATAGGGAATGTATTGATGTTCTGATAAATAAGATCTTGTAAGGTTAAACCAGTGTGCATTAATACTTTCACCAGGCATGATTACTTTGTTGGAATTTACCATATGAAAAAGTTCTGTTCCTTTTTCAACCGTCAAGTTATAAGCTGATATGTGCTCCGGATTCAACTCAATTATTCGGTTCATATCACGTTCCCAAATATCTGTTGTTTGTCCTGGGATACTGTATATCAGATCGCAGTTTACATTTTCAAACCCTGCTGTACGGACATGATCGTATGTTTGAAATACCTGTTTGACAGAGTGAGATCGTGTCAGAAATGTCAATAATTCTGGTTCCAGAGATTGAACCCCCATGGAAACCCTGTTCATTCCTAAAGAATAGAAGTTATTTAATTTTTCCAAAGATGCTTCCCCTGGATTTATCTCAATGGTTTTTTCAACAAAATTTGAAAAGGAAATTTTCTTTGACAATGTTTTTAAAATAGATTCAAGTTGATGCTCGTTTAGGAGTGAAGGAGTCCCTCCACCAATAAACAGTGTATCAAATGTCCAGAGATATTTATCCAAAGGTGAACGTAAAATCTCTTTACATAATGCTGATACAAATTCATCCGCATCCTTTTCTCTTTCAGTAATAGAATAAAAGTCACAATACATGCATTTGATCCTGCAAAAAGGGATGTGGATATAAATGCCTGCTTTCGTTTTGGTGGTTATAATTTGGGGATCCTTCAATTTATCTGATGGATTTCTACGGTTACACAAATATGTTATGCTTTAAATAATAAAATCAATAAAAACATTTGATTCCAAGTTGGATTATTGCCAATTATTTCAAAATTCATAACTATTATGAAAGTTTAATTAGGATTACAAAAAATATGGATAATGAGTCTTATTGAAAATTATTCAATTATACTTCCAATATCATCACGGATCAATACAAGAATTGCTGATTGCGAAACGATGAGGTATTCTACATTTTCAACATTAATTTCGATAGATGCTTTATTCAAGTACAGCGCATAGTCTCCAACCTGAGCCTGAGGAGGAATATATTTTGTATTCAAATTATCCATTTGTTGCCACGGTTCAGATAGATCATTTTCCGGACTTCCCAAAGGAATGCCTGGCCCTACTTCCACCACAATTCCACCCCGGACATCCTGTTTTTCTATCACACTGGGTGGCAGGTATAATCCCGCTGCGGACTTTTTTTCACCAGTGTCTGGACGTATAAGTACCCGGTCACCCACAACAATAACATGTTTGTTTTTACTTTTCATAAGCCTTATGTTCTCATATTAAATCAAAAAACCAGTTTTACCTAAAAGAGCATTAATAGTATTTTGCACACTCAATTGAAAATTAATGTCAAAATCATAACATCTGAAAACGATTTAAATATTGCATTTGCCATACGTAAAAAGGTTTTTGTTGAGGAACAAAAAGTACCTGAAGATGTTGAATGGGATGAATTTGAATATAGAGCAAATCACGTTCTGGCATATATTCAAGATAAACCTGCAGGAACAGCACGGTGGCGTCAGACACAAAAAGGTATGAAACTGGAACGGTTTGCCGTCCTGCCCGAATTTCGGTCTTGTGGAGTGGGAAAAAATTTGGTACATTTTATTTTAAAAGAATTAATGAACAGTGAAACCATATATTTACATGCTCAAGAGCATGTCGTTGAATTTTACGAATATCTTGGATTTGAAAAAAAGGGGGACAAATTTTTTGAAGCGGATATTCCCCATTGGCTCATGGAATTGAAATAGCTGAATTACAACTTTTTTTCATGATTTTATGCATCTAGATTAAAATATAATTTGACCCCATAGTTCTCACTAAATTATATGAAAACTCCCGTATATAAAAGATTGGCAAAACTGGTTTTGCATTATTGGACTTACCTGCTGGCCTCTTCCATAGCTGCTTTAGCCTTTGTTATACTTAACAGTTTTTCTATCTGGTTGACGGCTTCCCTTGTCAATAATATTCTTACCGATTTTGATTCCATCTCAAAGGAACAAATTGCTTGGTCTTATGCTGATCAATTAACGCTAAATGAACGCTTTAAATACATTGCAAATCAACTAATTCTACAGGATTCTCAGTTAGCTTCTTTAAGGCGTCTGTGCCTGATTATTTTTTCTGTGTTTCTATTTAAGAATATTTTTCTATATATTAAAAATATTTTGGTTTCATATGTACAATTTTCCCTAATTGTGCGTGTTCGAAATAAACTCTACAGGCATATTCATACCTTGTCCATGAGTTATTTTAACAGAAAAAAATCCGGCGAGTTGGCTTCAGTAATGATGAATGACGTGAATGTCATGCAGAATGCATTTACAACAACGTTTCAGAAACTATTGGTGGAACCATTAAATATTCTTTTCTTTGGAGCTATATTATTTATTATAGATTGGAAACTCTCTCTTGTGGCACTATTGACACTCCACCTCGCAGGTTTGTTGTATATCAGCGTGGGTGTGAGTATTCGACGTAAATCAAAAAGAATTCAGGAAAAGATTGCCTCCATAATGCATATATTAACTGAAGCTTTATATTCTATAAGAGTAATTAAAGCTTTTGCTACTAAACATCATGAGATTCAGAAGTTTGAAAAAGAGGGAAACCGATATTTCCATTTGCTTTTCCGTCGGGCAAAATTAAATAATCTTGCCACTCCTATTAACGAAATTATTGGGGTTCTTATTGGGGTAATTTTACTTTGGTATGGAGGGATGCAGGTCATTCAGTCAGAAACCCTGACCTCCGAAGATTTTTTACGCTTTATATTAGTGTTATTTGCCATGCTCGCCCCAATTAAAACTCTAGGAACAGTTAACATTACGATTCAAAACAGTTTGGCAGCCGCAGAACGTGTCTTCTTAGTTCTTGATTCAAAACCCGATATAAATGATAAACCCAATGCAAAGGAAATTGAATCATTTTCTGAAGAAATTAAATTTGATAATGTTTCATTCGATTATGGTGGAAAATCAGCTCCTGTCTTAAAAAATATATCTTTTTCAATTCGTAAAGGTTCTGTTGTCGCCCTTGTAGGGAGCAGTGGATCTGGAAAATCAACCATTGCCGATTTAATCCCACGGTTTTATGATACTACTTCAGGATCGGTGAAGATTGATGGGGAAGATATTAGGGGATTTAAAATATTAAATCTCCGCAAGATGATGGGGATTGTCAGTCAGGAGGTCATTTTATTCAATGATACCGTAAGAAACAATATTTCTTATGGACAGCCTGAAACAAAGGAAAGCGATATTATTTCTGCTGCAAAATCAGCAAATGCAATGGAATTTATAGATTCTTTTCCAGAAGGATTGGACACTCTCATCGGAGAAAGAGGGGTTAAATTGTCCGGTGGACAAAGCCAACGATTATCTTTAGAATACCAAGAGCAAGGTCGAGCGCACTCCCAATTAAGGTTACGCGTCGGATATCTAAATATTCTTTAGTGAGGGCGGAATGGTCGGCGGAATTGGTGATGTGAGATTACCTTGATTTCCAACGCGCTGAAAAGTATGCCATATAGATTAGTTATCGAACCAAAAATATTGTTGTTATTAGT
>CAZOUJ010000007.1:0-6907 GCA_964582955.1 uncultured bacterium | reverse complement strand
ATAATCAAAAATCCACCTGTTCTTATTTTGGATGAGGCAACATCTTCCCTGGATAGCGAATCTGAAAAATTGGTACAGAAAGCAATTGAACAACTTATGAAAGACAGGACTGTTTTGGTTATTGCACACAGGCTTTCAACGGTGAAAAATGCTGATAATATTGTCGTACTGGAAAAAGGAGAGATCGTAGAAATGGGTAAACATGAAACATTAATAAAAAAAAGACAAACCTATCACAAACTCTATACCAACCAGTTTGAAATAATTAATGGATATCAATAAGGTTTTTTAACGCAACAAACATATTATTACACATTCCATTATCATCATCAGTCTATTATAGTTTAAAAAGCAATGTCTGGTAGTTTTACACTCAATCAGGAAAACACAAAGACCGCTTTGGAAATGATGTCTGATATCACCAAAATATTCTCAGTGTGTCAAATCAAATATACTCTTACAGCAGGAACCCTCCTTGGAATAATACGAGAAAACAGATTATTACCCTGGGACAAGGATGTGGATCTTAGAATTTTTCGCGAAGATGAAAAAAAAATAATGGCCGCAATCCCAAAAATAAAAAAAGCAGGTTATCTTGTTCGCGTTAGGTACCAAGAAAAAGAAGATGAGCCCCTTAAATTGGGTGAGCCGAGAATACTCAAGATTTATAGTAAAAAATTCTTTTTTTTTAAGGGAAACGTAATGATGGATTGTTTTATCGCCAATCGTTTTGAAAACGCTTACATATGGTCATGTGGAGGAATTAAAAAGTATACAAAAAAAGCTGTCCCTGCTAAATATTATGATGATTTAAACACAGTTCAATTCGATAATAAACTGTACTTTATCCCCAGCGACCACGAAAACTATCTGACATATCGATATGGCAACTGGCGAGTACCACAAAAAAAGTGGAGGTTTACCAAGGATGATGGTGCCATTGTTGCATCGGACCATAAGAAAATGAAAAAGAAAACATGAGATTGGCCGTTCTTTTACTAGCAGGTGGTGGATCTCGTTTAAAAAATATTTCTGGAGACCTGCCAAAGTGTATGGTCTCTATAAATGGAAAACCTTTGCTTGAGCGCATATTATATTTTTTGGAAAAAGGAGGAATAGAAAAAACAATTTTAGTCACTGGTTATCAGGCAGACCACATCCGCCAATCTATAGGGGACCAGTGGAACTCTATTAAAATAGAATATATTTATAACTCTAAATGGTCAACAACCAATAATGTTTTATCATTGGATCTAGCCTCAGAATATATTAACCAGAATTTTATTTTACTTGAAGGAGACCTAATTTTTACTTGGGAAGCATTTGAAAAAATGTTTTACCCTAACCGCATGGCAGTGGACCATTATAAATCTTTTATGGATGGAACCGTTGTATCAATTTCTGATGATAAAATTGTCAACAAAATCTATTTAAAAAGTAATCCTGAAAGACCGTCAGATCTATCCAATATGTATAAGACAATTAATATTTATAGTTTTGATCACATAGACTATTTGAATACAATTGCTCCTCGTTTAAAAATGCTGATCAAATCAGACCAGACCCATGTGTATTATGAACAGGCGATTGCGGAAGCTGTTGATAGTGGTGATATAACCATTAATAGTGTGTTATTTACAGGAAGCCCCTGGTATGAAATTGATACAGAACAAGATTTTCTACAGGCCGAGAAAATGTTCAATTCAGGAAGACAGTAGATCCCTATCAATCGTCATCCCGATTTTTGACAAAATAGTCCATTGCCCATGGATAAATAATTTCCGATATCCGGTCCGCTCCGCACACAAAATATGAATTCCCATAATATTGTATCGTTGTGATCATATATTGCATGTAGTCAGTTAAAGACATATTGTTTCCACTCATTGATAATTGATAATTATAATCAATCATTTCTCTACCAGTAATATTTTCAATTATGCACACTTCTTTCTGGGATAAGTCATTTTTCCATCTGCCAATAGATTTTGAAGACAAAACCTGTCTCGTGGCTGAATGCCATTTCATTTTATATTCTGGGACAGCTGTTTCTGCTGTGGTTTGAAACTGAAGCATGTGAGAATAATAATCTTCATTTAAAAATCTACAAATTTGTTTAACCCATTGTTCTGGATTATCAATAAAATCTTCATAACGCAATTCAAAATATTGATCTGATGATAATTGTTTCTTCATTATTGAACCCTTATGAATCGCTTCCTTCCAATTCAAAATTGAACTTATTAGATCTTTTTTCCACCAAGGCATGGAAAGTAATGAAGCAACAACATCTCTCGGATCTCGGACAATATGAATAATTTGAGCATCAGGAAATAGTTGCAATAACTGACGCAAATATTTTATATAATAGGGTCTTTTATCACCCCATCGAAGCTTATGATGTTTTTTAGCATATTCCTGAAAGATAATAGCTCCGACAGCTCCTATTGAATTTCCAGATGATTGGATTTTTTGATGAATGCTTTGCGGATCTACTCCTAAATCAACCAGCTTTGTTTTTTTGTCATAATTAGTTAATACATATTTGGCTATTCTCGAACGGTTTTGTTTTTTAGAGAGATCACGAAAGATGAATCTTCGTTTATATAATTTTTTTAATATTTTTGTTTGAGGGGGTATGGCAATATTGGGATGCGTATGTAAAATTAGCCGGATAACTGTGGTCCCTGACCGTTCGCAGCCAACTATAAAAATAGGTTTGTTTGAAATATTTTTCACTAATAGTGACTTTGGTTGAATTATATTAGGTTCATAAGTTTACGAATAAAATGACTTTAACCTCCATTTGGATTCTCTATAATCAATGAAATTATTACTGTATGTATCTAAACCTTACTCTTTATCTATTTTAGAGCCAGTACAAGACGCTGCGGAACAATCTGGTTTTCCCGTAAGATGGTTTATGACCAGTTCAATAAAAACAATATCACCTGCTATGAAATTTTTAAGTTCGATCGATGATGTCACAAAATATGAACCGGATGCTGTGATCGTTCCTGGTAATGTTGTACCTCACTTCTGGCCGGGGTTAAAAGTCCAGATTTTCCATGGACTTGGAGAAGAAAAAAGAGGTCATTACCGAATAACAGGTTTTTTTGATCTATACTGTACACCCGGACCACATATGACTAATAACTTTCAAGCATTATCAGAAAAACACGGGCATTTCCTCGTTAAAGAAACCGGTTGGCCAAAACTAGATACACTCAATACATCTAATCAAATTCAAAGGAAAATATTCTTCGGTTTGCAGAAAGATAACCCAATAATTTTATATGCACCCACATTTAGCCCGAGATATTCAAGCGCGCCCGCGTTACTGTCTGCGATTACCCGACTTTGCAATGTAAAACCTTTCCATTGGTTTATCAAATTTCATCCGCTGATGAATATCAACACTATTTCAAAATATAAATCTATTCAAAAAGATAATATCAAGATTATTGATGATCCAGATCTAATACCAGCAATGGAAGCATCTGATATATTAATCACTGATACTTCATCTGTCGCTTATGAATATCTTATTTTTGATAGACCAATCATCACATATAATGCTCTTACTCGCAAGGACAAAGGTATCAATTTGACCAATCCTGATGATTTAGAGAATGCAATTGAAGTTTCATTAGCATCACCAAAAAAATTTACTTCAAACAGACTATTATATTTAAATCAACTACATCCCTATAGGGATGGTAAATCCTCGGAAAGAATCATTAAAACTATTCAAGCCGTTTTGGATTCGAAAGAACATTTATATCTGAAATCAAAACCAAAGAACTGGATAAGAAAATTTCGAATTCGGAGAAATTTTCGATGAAGACAGTGTTGTTTGAAGTTCAACATCTCTATTATCTTCCGCAATTCTTACCAATTATTACTGAATTAATCTCTAGAACAAATTACAAGATATTTGTTTCTCTATCCCATTATAGTTCTTCAAAAGAAAAGAATAAATTTTTATCTAGTTTAACCTTACCTGAAATCACAATAATCCTAGGTAGCAGCGAACAAGATAGAATTGCTCAATGCTATAATTTATCAACAGATATTATTTTCATTGGGAACAAGGGGAGTATTAATAAAATCGCATCTGATAATTCACTTGTGGTTATGGTCTACCATGGAATTGGACTGAAACAATCTTATTATAAAGATATACCTGACCGTGTTGACATCATCGCAGTGGAAAGTGAAGACCGCTTCAAACAACTTATTAATAAAAAATTTGATAAAGGCAAACTTGTACTAACTGGATTTACAAAATTAGATATTTTATTCAAAGGGGACTCTCAACAAGCATCAACATATTCACAAAAATTAAGATTGGATCACAAAAAGAAAACAATACTTTATACTCCGTCATTCTACCCATCTTCCATTGAAAAAGTATTGGGAAAATTAATTGAAGTTGATTTTCAATTCAATTTGCTTATTAAGTTGCACCAATTCAGCTGGACGAAAAAAAAATATTATAACCATATAAAACTAGCAACGTCTCTTGCCAAAAAAGAAAATGTATATCTTTTACCATTGGAAGAGTTCAATATTATACCCTATTACAAATTAGCTGATCTAATGATTTCAGATATTTCCTCTACTCTTTTTGAATATGTTGTTTTAAATCGTCCTATAGTACAAGTTTTAGCATTGTCTTTCCGGAAAAAACACCAAATATTTCCATTTTTAATTAGAAAACGATTAGATGATAATCGAATGACATCCGTAAATTTTACAACTCAGGTCAGTGATGTAAAAAATTTATTGAATGTCATTAAACAAAATCTTCATAACCCAGAAATAGGTTTTGAAGAACGTAGAGAAGCACTAAACCATTTCCATTTTTCTCCAGATGGTTTAGCCTCTAAGCGACTGATCGATGCAATTGAAAATAAATTAAAATATTAGTAATTCTATAAATCACTAATTATGAAAGCCCTTATCCTTGCAGCTGGTGTTTCTAGAAGATTATATCCTCTTACGAAAACAACGCCAAAATGTCTACTTGATGTTGGAGGAAAATCCATTATTTCTTATCAGTTAGATGCACTTAAAGAACAAAATATTACTAATGTTGTTATTGTTGTTGGATATTTCCGCGAAGAAATCATTAAGTTTCTAACTAAAAACTATTCTGACTTTAATTTTGAATTCATAATCAATCACCACTTTTTTGAAACAAACACTGCGTATTCATTATATCTCTGTAAAAAATATCTTAAAAGTAATGTCCCATGGATTTTGATGAATGGGGATGTTGTATATTCAAAATCACTCTTAGAACAAATAATTAATTCTTCTCACAAAAATGTGCTGGCAGTAGAAAGAAAATCCTGCGGTCGAGAAGAAGTAAAAGTTATAGAAGGGGAATCCAAAAGAATTGTTGCAATAGGTAAAGAATTAATACAGGAAAATGCTCTAGGAGAATTCATCGGAGTAGCAAAACTTGCATCTGAATTTACCCATGTGTTTGCAGATTCTTTGGATAAACTGATATTATCTGGAGGAAAGTCTGACTATTTTGAAGCAGCGGTTCAGTCTCTCCTACCTAAATACGAAATTTATTACACAGATGTTAGCGATTTACCTTGTATTGAAGTAGATTTTGTTGAAGATTTACAAAAAGCTCAGGAATTAGTTATATCTGATCGTTTTTAGTAAATTAGAGATAGGGACAACCCCTCATCGCATGGAATGTTTTGATCCTTTGTCGTATATCTGAAATCAGCTTATACTCTGCCAGAATGGGAATCCAAAATCTTTATTAATTTCATTTTGCTAATATCTATTCCATTCAATAATTTTCGCGTACTTCTTCTAACCATATCAGGTTAATTTATACTTAATCAAAATTATTAGTGATGCAGAGTGATTCACACCAAAAAGAGAGTTTCATCTGGAAATATATTTTTTCCCAGGATCATAAAATTATAGGAATCCAGTATGGTATTACATCACTACTGTTTTTACTGTTTGGATTTACTTTAATGATGATAATGCGCTGGCAATTGGCGTATCCGGACACACCGGTACCTATTGATGGTGCACTATTAAGCGAAGATAAACTTTTATCTCCCGATATGTATAATGCTTTTGGTGCCATGCACGGAACTATTATGATATTTTTAGGGGTTGTACCGATTTTAGTTGGAGCATTTGGAAATTATGTAGTTCCTCTACAGATTGGTGCTCCAGACATGGCGTTTCCAAAACTTAATATGGCAAGTTACTGGGCATATTTTGTAGGTGGAGTTATAATGTTTGCCAGCTTTTTCATGGAAGGAGGGGCAGCTGCATCTGGATGGACCATGTATCCACCATTATCAGTTATTGCTGAAAACGGGGAAACGGTCTGGTTATTGGGAATGATATTTCTAATAACATCATCACTTTTGGGCTCTATGAATATCATTGTAACCATTGTACAACTTCGTCCGGAAGGACTTACCTGGATGCGCTTACCATTTTTTGTATGGGCACAGCTGGTAACCTCTTTTCTTCTTGTGTTAGCCTTTCCCCCGCTTGAAGCAGCAGCAGTCTTGCAATTAATGGACAGAATTGCTGCCACAAGTTTTTTCATGCCCTCAGGACTTATTGTTGGAGGGGAACAGGTAAATGTAGCAGGAGGAGGCAGTCCTCTTCTATGGCAGCATTTGTTCTGGTTTCTTGCCCATCCAGAGGTTTATGTGTTAATCCTTCCTGGAATGGGTATTATTGCAGAGGTGGTTGCAAATAATACCAGAAAGCCGCTCTGGGGTTATAAAGCATTGGTTTATTCAGTGGTATTCCTAGGCTTCATGTCTTTTATTGTTTGGGCACACCACATGTTTCTTACAGGAATGGGACAGGCAATGAGTGCCTTTTTCCAAACAACTACAATGAT
>CAZOUJ010000006.1:0-22585 GCA_964582955.1 uncultured bacterium | reverse complement strand
AAACGAATCTTTAATAGCGGGAATCCTGTCAGCGGTATCAAGAGGGTGCATTTCCAAACTAGCCAGTCGAATTAAAAAACGGGGACCAATAAACTTATCTTTGCGATCATGGTCCCGAAGAACATGACAGACGTTTTGGCACAAGTAACACTCGATACATTTTCTAAATTCCTGTACCCGCTCTACGTCTTCCTGTGCCATTATATAATTACCATTTTTATCTTTACCTTCAGGGTTTGGTGAAAAGGGTGTGATTTTTTTATTCTGATCATAGTTCCAAGAAACATCTGTAACCAGGTCTTTTATAATTGGAAATGTTTTGATGGGCCTGACATAAATTGTTTCATCATCAGCATATTCATTCATTCTGGTCATACAGGAGAGCTTTGGCTTCCCATTAATTTCCACACTACAGGATCCGCACTTTCCGGCCTTACAGTTCCACCGGACAGCTAAATCCCCCTCCTGTTCTGCCTGGATTTTGTGGATAACATCCAGAACCACCATTCCCTTATCAATATTAATTTTATAATCATTCATTTTTCCTGATGTTTTATCACCACGAAATATTTTAAAATGTCTTACTGACATATAATTATACTCCTGACTGTTCCACCTCTATCTCAGTTTCTATCTCTTCAATTGTGAGATTTGCAAGTCGTTTTAATTCTGGTTCAGGCTCATCACGCAAGGTCCTTGAAACACCCATGGTTCCATCCGCGTTTTTCTTGATGACAAGATTATACTTTAACCACTCATTTTGTTCATTTGGAAAATCCACACGAGTATGTGCTCCCCGGCTTTCTTCTCTCATAAGTGCGGCCTGAGCGACAGCCTCTGAAGTAATTAACATATTCCGCAGAGCCAATGCTTCATGCCAACCTGGATTAAACTGGCTGGCCCCATCGGCCTTTACTTCCTTATATTTATTCCAGAGTTCCTCCAGCTTAGTAATCCCTCGGCTTAACAGCTCTTGCGTTCGGACAATGCCCACGTTGTTTTGCATAATATCCTGAAGATTACCATGCAACATATAAGGATTCTCTCCGGACTCACGATTTAGAATGTTCGTTGCTGTTTTAATGATAGTTCTAATTTGCTCATCATCTGAAAAGGTAAGTTTTTTTTCAGACTTAACATATTCAAAAGCGCCCTTACCGGCGAGCTTTCCAAACACAAGCAAGTCAGACAGAGAGTTTCCCCCAAGACGATTTGCACCATGAACACCACCGGCACACTCACCACATGCGAACAGTCCTGCCACGCCTGTCATTTGTGTGTCCGCATCTACACGTATGCCTCCCATGAAATAGTGAAGGGTTGGTCCAACCTCCATTCGCTCGGTAGTAATGTCCAGCTCAGCCAGCACTTTAAATTGATGATACATAGACGGCAACTTACGCATAATATCTTCGGGGCTTCGTTGGGTGGCAATATCAAGAAATGCTCCACCATGGGGGGACCCCCTATCAGCTTTCACTTCCCTTCTAATAGCGCGAGCGACCACATCCCTGGTAAGAAGTTCTGGTGGTCTTCGGGCATTTTTATCTCCAGACAACCACCGCGAAGCCTCTTCTTTTGTTTCTGCGGTTTCTGTAATAAATCTTTCCGGAATATTTTCGAACATGAATCGCTTACCATCCCGGTTGACCAAAACTCCACCCTCTCCACGAACACCCTCTGTGACAAGAATCCCCCTTACAGAGGGGGGCCAGACCATACCAGTGGGATGAAATTGAGTGAATTCCATATCCATTAATTCTGCCCCAGCCTCATAGGCCATTCCATAACCATCGCCAGTATATTCCCATGAATTAGATGTAATTTTCCAACACTTTCCTCCACCTCCTGTAGCAAGAATTACAGCTTTTGCCTTAAAAACAACAAAAGCTCCCGTTTCCCGCCACATCCCAACCATTCCTGAAATACGACCATCGTGTTTTAACAAATCAAGACAGGTACATTCCATATAGATTTCAAACCCCTGGTGTATGCCCTTATCTTGAAGAGTGCGGATAATTTCTAGACCCGTACGATCTCCAACATGGGCAAGGCGAGGGTAACGGTGTCCACCAAACTTTCTCTAGTTTATGAGCACTCCATCCGTACGGTCAAAGACTGCCCCCCACTCTTCTAACTCCCTAACACGGTCCGGAGCCTGTTTTGCAAGAAGCTCTGCCATCCGCCAATTATTAAAAAACTTTCCCCCTCGCATGGTATCTCTAAAGTGCACTTTCCAGTGATCCCGTGAATCTACATTTCCAAGGGCAGCTGCAACACCACCCTCTGCCATGACCGTATGAGCCTTACCTAAAAGAGACTTACATACCAACCCTGTGCTAAGGCCTCGCATGGAACACTCTATAGCGGCCCGAATACCGGCACCCCCAGCGCCAACGACAATGACATCATGCTCAATCGTTTGTATATTTGAGATATCCAACATCAAAACCCCCAAGTGTTAAAATCAACCCACCTTCCACTGGCCACCATACGGACATAGATATCAGAAAAGGCAACCCAAACCATGCTCACCCAGGCCCAAAACATATGACGAGAGTTCAACATTGAAACACCTTTCCAAAGACGATAACGAACCGTTAAGCCTCCTTTTGGACAGGTAAAACAATCCTTATTTCCACCTACAAGATGCCTAAAAGCATGACACCCAAACGTGTATCCTGCAAGTAAAAACGGATTTATTATAAGAATAAGAGAACCGACACCAACCCCAAACTTACCACCCCTAAAAAGTGATAAAACTCCATCATAAGCGAGGATAATAATAATAATAACAGCAATATAAAGGGTGTAGCGATGTAGGTTTTGGAATAAAAACAAAGCCGTTTCCCCTTTATATTTTTTCTGGGGAACACCTGAAACAGCACAGGCAGGCGGAGTTAAAAAATAAGCGCGATAATAGAATTTTCTATAGTAATAGCAGGTCATTCTGAACGACAAAGGGCCTGCCAGAATTAGGATTGCAGGTGTAGCTGGAATAAACTTAGGAACCCACTCGGGCCAAGACCCAAACCATGCGTGACTTAGTGGTGCCACACCCTCAACACCTTGTTTAATAAAAAGCAGAGGAGAGTAGAACGGAGAAAGGTATCCTCCAAAACCTTCCTGAAAATCACTCCACCAATAGTAATTTCCTTGGAACATTGCCCAGGTTGTATAGATAACAAACAATAAAAAACCAAAGCCGGTCAGAAACGGCTCTAACCACCAACGATCATTTCTATCTGTAGACAGAACCCCAACACTTTTCTGGATATTAAGACTTGTCATATTAAACAGTGATAATTAATGTATGTAAATTAAAAGATTAATTATTTTAAAACAAAAGTCACATTAGTAAACAATCAAATCCTACCGGACAAAACAGCCCCAAGGTGTGATCCATAAAAGAGAACACCAACAGTTACCCCAAAAACACATAAATATACTAAGGCAGGCCTTGAACCTAAGGGGATAGACCGTCCCAGTTTTATTCTCCACAACACCAGTATTAACAAAACACAAATAACCAAAATTTGTAAATAAGCATGGTTTTCATGCAGGGGGAATGGTTCATCAATCAAACGTGGACTACCTCCAAAATCAGCTATTAATCCCGTTATAAAGGCACAAATAGATGAAAACATCCCAAAAAACAGGTTCCACCACCCAGCGTGTTCTAGGCTTTTCTTTTGAAAAACAAAACCCAAAACATCACATAGAAACCCAACGGATAGAAGGGCAATAGGAAAATGAATAACCAAAGGATGTATTTCTGCAAAACCCATTTAATCGTATCGTGTTAATTTTATAGAACCATACATGCTAACCAACAACAAAAACACGAAACCATGTACAATCCACAAAAACGGTGTTTCAGGGATAAACTTCAGTGTAATACAATAAACCCCTATAAGAACAATCACGGTTGAGAAATAAAGGCCGTTCCGCGCCAACTGCGTACCCATTTTTGTTACAAAAACATAAACCAGGAGGAGCAGACCGAGTGATACAAGCCACCACCCAAAAAACCGATACATTAATGTTAAATAATCAGGCAGATATTGATTTACGCTTTGAGAAAACAATATATTGTAGGATACTGTCAGGAGAGTTTCATTTGCCTCTTTATCCAAGAGCCAGGGATCTTGGATTGTTATATAAACAACACCAAGGCTCAGTACTACAAGCCCAAAAAGGAACATGGGCACCCATGTTAGATTATGAAAGGTTCTACCATCCATTGGTTGAAATTAATAAAGTATGTTAATGGAGACAAAAATGAATCAGAGGGACTATTGTAATAGACCTAGGGATTTTTTCAAGCATTCATTTTTTAATTATGAACCCCACGCACCGCATTACGGCACACCCACTGAAAGAGCTTTAACTGATCTTTATCATTTATCATAACTTCCGGATGCCACTGAACAGCAATAAAAGAATCTGGCCGTTCAAGGTCTTCTATGGCCTCAGGCAGGCTGTCGGGAGCAACCGCGGAAACAGAAAGACCCTCCCCAAGGTTTTGTATTCCTTGATGGTGTGCACTGGCGACCTTGATTGTTTTTTTTTCAATTATAGAATATAAAAGGCTGTTTTTTTTCAATTCAACATCATGATAGGAGACCTCTCCATTAAACTCGCCGTGATCAATTGATGTTTTTGTCAGAGTTTTTAAGTCTTCATAGAGATTACCACCGTAAATAACATTAATATGTTGAATCCCAGCACAAATACTAAGAATCGGTTAATGTAAACGTTTCATAGTCAAAAACATAATAAGATCAAAAAGCTCTCTTTCTGGCAACATTACATCCTCATCCAGCATATCTGTGTTTTTCCCACCATACACGTTACAGGGAAGATCGGGGCCACCCACCATTATTAGTCCATCGACGCTGTCTGCTAAATCACCTACAGATCCCTTATCCAGAGGATGATGAAGTGTTACAGGGATCCCTCCAGCACTCCAAACAGCTCTGTAATATTTTTCTCTTGTTGCATTCCAAAAAGAATCTTTGTAATAAAAATAATATGGATTTATTCCAATTAGCGGTTTTCTCAAAAAACTTTTTCTCCTTTATTTTAGATAGTTTTTTTGTAAATAGCGTAAAAGATCATCATCATTTTTTTTAAAGGCGTCTTGAATTTTTATGGTCCAGGACTGTTCTAAGGCTTTACTTAAAAAAGGCTCAAGAAATTTTCTTTCAGACTCTATTTTAAACAACTCAGCCCGTTCATCTAACCCCTGTAAGGCAAGGTTAGAAATAATTTTTAACCACTCCCCACAGGAAATACCTCCTGGCCCAATTTGGGACAGATCCAAAGTTTTTGCAGCCTTGTTCAGAAAAAGCCTATCCTTTTTTGACCAACCGCTAACGATTTTAAGTAGTTTTTTCTGAACACCTTCAGCCGTTAAAAGTCCACACCAGAAAGCTGCTGGTGCTAACTCATATCCAAAAGGAGGGCGGTCAGAACCGCGAACTTCTAACACATGTTTGAATCTTACGTGAGTAAATATTTGGTGTAGTGCCAAATGTACGTGTTCTGATGTTAAGCGATTCTTTTTATCTAGCAAATGCAACCAATTTCCCAACCCTCCTTTAAATTCTGTAATTGTAGATTTTTTGTTTATGACAAAAATAGCAGGGACGCCCAACATATAATCAATAAAAGACTCAATTAAATTTTGATTTTGATTAATATCATGGTCAAACAAATATCCACAACGGGACATATCCGTATTGTCCCAAACGTGCAAGCGATAGTTTTTGTTTTTTACACACGCCCCACGCACAAACGGAACATGAGAAAACAGAAAAAAGCAAAACGGCTGAAGACAGTCAGCAATAAACGCCATGTTTTCACCATCAGCCTTACACACCATATCTATATTTACCTGAACACTGGTAGAGTTTCTCATCATCCAATGTCCGTGACTACCTGAAAACTTAAATCTATCATTCATAAGATGATATTTTTTCATATCAATTAAGTCAATTTCATCAGGGTGAAAAACAGGATCAAGAGCAAAATCCAACGAAAAAATCTTCTTATCAGAACACAATTTTTTTAATTGGATGACATGGTCATTCCACTGGGAGCTTATTTCATGAAGGGAGACAAAAGGTGACGATGCCCACTCTAACTGCCCACCCGGCTCTAAAGAATAAATGTATGAGTTCTCTTTGTCTTTTTGTAAGAGGACAAGATCCTGCATTAAATCTTGAGCTGAAAATTTATTACCAGGGTTAACAGGAAGTCTCTTTAGCTTATTATCATAAAAAACTGTTTCAATTTCAACACCAACCCGCCGTTCTGTTGGAGGACGAAGGTTGGACAAGATGGTATTAAGAATTTTTGTATTTAGTGTATCAGAAAACATTTTTATTTTAATAAAGCTAAAGTTTTTTCCACCATTCTATGAATAGATTTTTCTGGATTAAGTATCAATACGTTTTCAATAGAAAACCACGCCACATCGTAAGACTCATCGCTCACGATTATTTGTTCCTTTTCAGGGTCAGCTTCAAGTAAAAAGCGCACGTCATAATGTAAATGAGAGGGCTCAGAACCAACTTTTGGAATTCTATGTATATCCAAATCAAAAATTGTATTATCTAAAACTTTAAACCGCTGAAAACCCGACTCCTCTATTGCCTCACGTAGGGCCACCTTAAGTAAATCATTTTCACCGTTGGCGTGCCCCCCCAGCTGAAGCCATTTATTAATTATTTTGTGATGAGTCATAAGCACTTTACGTTTATCGGGACTCACAATCCATCCAGAACCAGTAAAATGCCCCATTTTATTTTTTTTTGAAAAGACCGCTCTTTCCGTCCTATAAAAATTTAACATATCATAGGGAGCTTTTTCATGCTGATAAGTGCAAATATAATTTTCAATTAACGATTCTATTTTATGTGTCATTATACGGAATTCATTTTAGGGTCCAGGTAATCCCTTAAACTGTCGCCAACAAGATTAAAACCCACTACCGTAATTGCGATTGCCACCCCCGGGGAAAGAGAGACCCAGGGTGCAGTACGAATAAAATCCTTTCCCAGATTGATCATAGAGCCCCAACTTGCAGTGGGGGGCTGGGCTCCCAAACCAAGAAAGGATAGGCTTGCCTCTGCTAATATTGCGGACCCGATACCAAGAGTGTAGGCTACAATCACGGGGGATAGACAATTTGGAAAAACATGTTTCCATAAAACCCTTCCAGGGCCCATTCCCAGGGCACGAGCCGCCAAAACATATTCTTGTGTTTTAACCGCTAAAACTTGCCCTCGAACGAGACGGGCAATTCCGGGCCAGGTAACAAGCCCAATAGCAACAAACACAACTAAAAGGCTTGCTTCAAAAACCGTAGTGATTGCAATCAGGAAGAGAAGCACAGGAAAACCAAACATAATATCAGTAAGGCGCATAATAAAAGTTTCTATAGATCTCCCTAAAAAACCAGCAATACCACCCAACAGTACGCCAATCAAAAGGGAGAGGGTGCTGGCACAAATCCCTACAGAAAGAGATATCCTTGCCCCAAAAATTATTCTTGACAACACGTCTCTTCCAAACTGATCTGAACCTAAAATAAAGGTAAAGGACTTAACCCAATTTTTTTCAAGTTTATCATTTGCAAGGAAAAAATCCCGCCCAATAATATCTGTATAATATACACCATTTTCTGTTTTTTCGTAGGACTGTATAGCAATAGACTGAACAGGAAGGGCTTGCCTGTGCCTAAAATATAAAACCGTTCCAGAAAACCCTGGTGGTCTGTTTCTATACTCTAAAATTTGAGTGTTTGGAGAAACGGGAGATATATAAGGGGCAAACACTCCCGATGTGATCAATAAACAAACAAAAAAACCGCCTAATACTACAGGAAAAGACAAGGTTTTTTTTGACACTTTTTCTTTAATAACTTGATTCATTAATGGTACCTCTCCGCCCGCAGTCTAGGATCAATAATTCCGTATAAAATATCTATAATTAGATTGATACATATAAACGCCAGAGCCATAAACAAGACCGTTCCCTGAACAACAGGAAAGTCCCGTTTCATAATAGCCTCTAGCGCCAGCCTCCCAACTCCAGGCCATCCAAATATGGATTCGGTGAGGACAGCTCCAGATAAATAGCTACCAAAATCTGTTCCAATAACTGTCAAAACGGGGATAAGTGAATTAGGAAGAGCGTGCTTTATTAAAATTTTCCACCATGGCAATTCTTTTGATTGTGCGGTACGAATATAATCTTGCCCCAAAGTGTCCAACATTGTAGAGCGGGTAAGCCGGGTAATTTGGGCTGCGGAACGAAGCCCAAGGGTAAAAGCAGGAAGGATAAGATACTCTATACCACCATATCCTGTGGGAGGAAGCCAGCCCAAGTAAACACCAAACAGTAAAATAAAAACTAAACCGGTCCAAAATACCGGTGCGGAAACACCGGTTAATGCTAAAACCATTATGGTTTTATCAAACCACGACCCAGGAAAGAGAGACGTGAGCATCCCAAAGACAACTCCGATAAAAACGGCAACAACCATTGCCCCAACAGCAAGTATAAAAGTATTGGGAAACCTCTCCAAAATTTCTTTAGTGACAGGCCTGCCAGTAACGAATGAATTTCCCAAGTCACCTTTAACGACATCACCCATAAACATTCCCATTCTGACCATTAACGGTTTGTCCATATTAAGTTTTTTTCTCATAAGTTCTACCGTGTTTTCGTCATACCGCTCTCCAATCATAGATAAAACAGGATCACCAGGAAGAACGACCATAAGCACAAATGAAATAATTAAAACACCCGCAACAACAGGCAAAACTTGAATAATTCTGTAAAAAACATATTTACCCATTTTTTTTCTCAAAGGATAAAAAACGCTCAGCATTAAAGACAAGCTTATGGCGATATCCCGAAATGGAGGTTTGAGTAATATTATAATTTCCCCGATGCCAAAGAAAAACCCAGGGCACCTCATCAAGTAAAATACTGTTCGCTTTTTGAATTAAGGATGTTCTTTCTGTTCCATATGATAAAGACTGAATTTGAAGAATAATATCATCTAGGATTAGATTTGAGTATCGGTTTCTTTTTGTCATGGATTCCGTGGAATAAAACAAAGGGTAAAGAAAATTTTCGGCATCAGGATAGTCGGCTGTCCAGTTTAAATAATACATTGGGGGCTGACCGTTTCGAACTGCGGCCTTGAAAACATTCCAATCACTTTGAACAATTTTAACATTTATTCCTACCGCAGACCAGTCTGATTGAAAAGCCTCTAAAACATGAAACATTTCTGATCCCCCACCAACCCACAGCTCTGTTTGAAATCCTTGAAGATAGCCACAGGACTCTAGCAGGCGAATTGCTTTTTCTGGGTTATAGGGCAAGGGGTTAAAGCCGTCATGTTTCAACAAGACAGGAGGAATAGGACCAGAGGCTAACTTACCACCAGGAACCAAAAGATGAAGATGTTTTTCTCTATCTAAAGACAAATTCATTGCTTTCCGTACACGGACATCATTAAAAGGTGGCACAGCACAGTTTAAACCAATGTACCAGATATTTAATTCATCAACATAGACAACACGGTCTCCATATTTGGGATGTTCATTCCAGCGTTGAATTTCTGTAGAAGGAATGGTCAATAAATCGAGATTTCCCGCTTCAAATTCTGCAGACCGGGTCATGGCCTCTGGAATAATTCTAAAAATTAGGCCAGACTCCTTTGGTTTCCTCCCCCAATATTTTTCATTTCGTGTTAACTGGATTTTTCCGCCTCTCTCCCACCGGGCCAATTTCCAGGGACCGCTACCAGAAGGGATTTCATTTATAGAACCAACGCCCCTATGATTTATAATTGCAGAGGAAGGCATAGCTAAATATTGAATAAAAGGAGAAAACGGAGTATTTAATTTTATAATTAAGGAGCTGTCATTTTTTGCAATCAATCCTTTAACAGACTGTGATGATCCTTCAATAAAATCTAAAGACCCATCAATTTGTTTAAACATCCAGCTTTGGGGAGACAGTGTCTTGGGATTTAAAATACGTTCATATGAACGAACAACATCGTGCGCAGTAACAGGGGTTCCATCATGGAAAAAAGCATTTTTTCTTATAGTAAAATGATATTTTTTGCCATCGTTAGAAATTTTCCACTGGGAGGCAATTTCAGGAACCAACTCAGTACTGTCCCCAAAACGAATTAGGTTATCATAAACAAGGGATACAATTTTACCTGATCGCACATCTACTGCGTGAGCAGGATCAAACCCCCTAATATCAGATGAAAGAGATAGCCTTATTCCTGAGTCGGAAGGGGTTTTTCCACACCCTACCATTAAGCAAAAAACAGAAATTATAAAATATTTAATGAAACAGAATGGCATGGAAAAGAAAAAATATGATAACAGAACAATCTATTGTTACTTATAACCCTCATCTTTTATTAAATAAAATAAAAAGAAAATCATTTTCAAAAAATTTAAAAATGTACAGACATGACATTAAATTGCTGCCCTGTTTTTATTTAATTATTATTTTACAGGACTGCTTTTATGAAGAACTATGTATATTTTTTTGGTGGAGGAAATGCCGACGGATCAGCTGACATGAAAAACCTGTTAGGCGGCAAGGGAGCAAATTTGGCTGAAATGAATCGTTTGGGACTTCCTGTTCCTCCAGGATTTACCATTACCACCGAAGTTTGTCAATACTATTATGACCAGAACCAAAGCTTTCCTAACGAACTGGAGACACAGGTTAATAAAGCAATCGGCAAAACAGAAGAAATCATGGAAGCGGAGTTCGGAAACACGAACAACCCTCTCTTGGTGTCTATCCGATCTGGAGCAAGACAATCTATGCCAGGGATGATGGAAACTGTTCTAAATGTGGGACTAACCACACACACAATACCAGGGTTGATACAAAGCACGAACAACGAAAGGTTTGTGTATGATGCCTATCGCCGGTTAATTATGATGTATGCTGATGTGGTTATGGAAAAAGCTACAGGAAAGGAACTGGGAGAAGGTTTGGGAATCCGTCAAAGATTAGAAAAAATAATGGAGGAGCATAAAACAGAAAAACAATATACAGCGGACACAGACCTAACCAGTGGTGATCTAGAAACGCTTATTAGTGTTTTCAAAAAAGAGATCAAGAATTCTTTGGGCAAAGAATTTCCAGACAACTCAACAGAACAACTGTGGGGCAGTATTAAAGCGGTGTTCCAAAGTTGGAACGGAATCAGGGCAGAGAATTATCGCCGCATTGAAAACATACCAAACGAGTGGGGAACAGCGGTTAACGTGCAGAGCATGGTGTTTGGAAATATGGGAGAAGATAGTGCCACAGGGGTGGCATTTACTCGCAATCCTGCTACAGGAGAAAATAAATTTTATGGAGAGTGGCTTTCAAACGCACAAGGAGAAGATGTGGTAGCAGGCACGCGCACCCCAAACCCATTAAATGAGGACACAAAGACTAAAGATACAAAAACCTTAATGTCTTTAGAAATGTCCTTGCCAGATATTTACGAGAGATTGGCCGATATCCGCACTAAACTGGATAAACACTATACTGATATGCAAGACATAGAATTTACCATCCAACAGGGTCGACTGTGGATGCTTCAGACAAGAGCCGGAAAGCGTACGGGTGCCGCAGCAATCAAAATAGCAGTAGACATGGCCAGTGAAGGATTAATAAACAAACAAACAGCCTTAAGACGCGTAAACCCAGAACAACTGGACGAGCTGCTGCATCCCAAACTGGATTTGGAAAGTGAAAAAACAGCGACACTAATAGGAAGAGGGCTTCCCGCTGGACCAGGAGGCGCTGTGGGTAGAATTGTTTTTACAGCGGACGATGCGGAGCTATGGCATACAAAGGGAGAAAAAGTCATTTTGATAAGGGAAGAAACATCACCTGAAGATGTTCACGGTATGCATGTCGCCGAGGCCATCCTGACCGCTAAAGGAGGAATGACGTCGCACGCTGCATTGGTGGCCCGAGGTTGGGGAAAATGCTGTATTGTAGGTTGTGCAGATATCCATATAGATATAAAAATCAGACAGGTTTCCTTTGGCAAAACAACCCTTAAAGAAGGGGATTGGATTACCATGAACGGTACAATCGGAAAGGTTTATAGAGGAAAGGTTGAGCTGACACCTACAGACCCAGATACACATGTTGAGTATAGAACCCTTATGAAGTGGGCCGACGAAATTAGACAATTAAAGATTCGCACCAATGCTGACACACCTGAAGACGCAGCACAGGCGATTAATTTTGGTGCTGAAGGAATAGGGTTGTGTCGAACGGAGCATATGTTTTTTGATGAATTTCGAATTATGGCTGTACGAAAAATGATATTGGCAGAGAATAAATCAGATCGACGATCGGCCGTAATGGAGTTACTTCCCTTTCAGAAAGAGGATTTCAGAGGGATTTTAAAGGAAATGAGAGATAAACCTGTAACTATCCGCCTTTTGGACCCCCCCCTACATGAATTTATAACATTAACAGAGAGTCAAATAAGCGACCTTGCAGAACATATAGGCCAAGATATAGACAATATAAAAAAACGAATTTCGAACCTTCACGAACTAAACCCCATGCTAGGACATCGTGGTTGTCGGTTGGGAATTGCTTATCCAGAAATTACAGAGATGCAATCAAGGGCTATATTGGAAGCAGCAGCGGAACTCACAAAAGAGGAGATAGCCGTTTTTCCTGAAATCATGGTTCCACTGGTAGGAACAGTTACGGAGTTTTTAGATCAAGAAACAATTATAAGAGAGGTAGCAAAAGAGATTTTACAAGAAACAAAAGTTGAGCTTAATTACACCGTTGGCACAATGATTGAACTTCCAAGAGCCTGTCTTACCGCAGATGAAATTGCAGAAAGTGCAGAGTTTTTTAGCTTTGGAACAAACGACCTAACTCAAACAACATACGGTTTTAGTCGGGACGATATTGGTTCTTTCTTGCCAGACTATCTAGACCGAAAAATCCTCTCTCACGATCCGTTTCAGTCTTTGGATGTAGCCGGTGTTGGTAAACTGGTATCCATGGCAATTAAGCTAGGTAGGGGTGTAAATCCAGAGTTAAAGATAGGTATTTGCGGGGAACATGGTGGGGATCCCAACTCTATTCACTTTTGTAAAGATAACGGACTGGATTATGTAAGCTGCTCTCCGTTTCGAGTGCCTATTGCACGGCTGGCAGCAGCCCAGGCAGAACTATAAATTTATATTTAATAAATTAAGTTTCACACCTGAATAAGTTTTCGCGGTGAAACAAAAAAGCCTCAACATTTATGAGGCCGTTAACGTGTATGAACTGAAAAATATATTATTCTACAACTGCAGTTTCCGTTACAACTTCTTCTTGAACATTGGGACTCATTTGATCTTTTGTAGTGCTCTTTGGAAACAGTATTTCTACCCGCCTGTTTTGTGATCTACCTTCAGGGCTGTTGTTTTTTTCAGCAATCCAGGACCGATCCATAAGGCGAGGAAAGGGAGGCTTCTCTCTAGGGGAAAACTCAGCCATTCCGGTCGCCTCAAGCCTCAAAGGATCAACATCCATATTTATAAGTCTTCGTACGACCGATGCTGCCCTGGCTGAAGACAGTTCCCAGTTTGTTGGAAATATCTTTTGAAGACGCTTTGGGATAGGTCTATCATCTGTATGTCCTTCAATAAGGACAGGATGAAAATTACGGGGGGCGTTAATAATAGGAATAAGCTCATCTAAAATATTCTGAAATTCAGGCTTAAGCTTAGCAGATCCAGCATCAAAACTGGCCTCTTGAGCAATAGAAATAACGAGACCTTTTGGGGTTGAAAAAACCTCAACTTTTTCCTTTATTTCTTCATTTTCCGCTTTTTCTAGCATTGTAACCATATCAGATTTAATATCAGCTAAATCCATAGCTCCTTCCATCTTTTTTGTTGAACCAACAGATTTCCCCATAGAGTCAGCCATTTCCTGAAGCTTTACTGGATCAAGGGTTGACATAGCAACAAGCAGAACAAAAAATGCCATTAAAAGAGTCATCATATCAGCAAAGGTTCCGAACCAGCCTGGCAAACCCTCATCAACAGAGTTTGCCCCCGCCTTGAACCCCTTTTTATAATTAAGAGTTTTTGCCAATTAACCCTCTCTTTTCCATTCTTTTGGAGGAATAAAAGAGTTTAGCTTTTCCCTGACAATGATAGGGTGCTTTTTTTGGTGAATTAATTTTGCGCCCTCCACAAGCAACGCTTGTATTGTAGAGGTAAACTGTATTCGGCTGTCCACCTTTGCTGCCATAGGGAGAAAGAAAAGGTTTGCCAAAACAGATCCATT
This sequence comes from uncultured bacterium, assembly GCA_964582955.1. Lineage (GTDB taxonomy): Bacteria > Fidelibacterota > Marinisomatia > Marinisomatales > AB-629-J13 > AB-629-J13. Next base: position 8,209 of record CAZOUJ010000006.1, on the reverse strand, counting down.
GTATGATGTATTATGAGCAGCAGACTTAACAGCGCGCTGGGAATGGGTTCCCCCAGCACATCATAATCCTGATAGCATGATGTGCAAACCAATTAATGTACCAACCATACCCCAGGCCGGTGCCATATTTCCCATTGTCTTAAATAAGTTTGCCTGTGCTTTTTCTCTTACCTCTCTGTAATCAATACGGGTGTTTAAAATATCAGTAATTTCATCTTCTGAATAACCATCAACAACCATTTGAAGTCCATCTTTAAAAAAGAAATTCTTTACCGACCCTAATTTTCCTTCTAGCTCTGTAGTTCCCTTTCTGGCAACCTCAGAAACTTCAACTGCCTCCTCTACATAGCTTCCTAATTTATCACCGGTTCCCTTAAAGGTTGCACCAATGGCAGCTCCCAGTGCCATAATATCATTTAGGGGAAAAGCAACAGCTACAGAGGCTATCATTCCTCCAAACACAATAATAAAACTACTGGGAGAAATAAATACACCTGTTCCTGCACCAGCAGCTGCCGCAGCGGCAAATATTCCACCCATTATCATACCCAAACCAGAAATTATTCCAATTAATGTTGCAATATCCATATAATGGTTACTCCTTTAGATTTTTCACTTCCTATTCTCTAATAATCGTATGTGAAGCACAATTTTTTAGTTTTTTTTATTAATTATACCGCCAAATTTAAACAATGCACTCCTTAACACACACTGAATAGTGAAATTCTTTATTCCCTTAGGAAGAGACATTATCGTGGGTGAACTCGCGGTTCAGGTTAAGATCCGAGGTAAGGGGGATGCGGATTCCCATTTTGGTACCATTTTTCCGTCGAACTCACCCACTAAATTTATTTTTGATGTTATATTAATGACTCCGTGTTTTTTATAAAAAAGCGAATAAAAGACACATTAGAGCCGATAACAGGTAAAAATGTAGCAATTGTTAAAAAAGGTTCTCTAAAAATATAAATAACCATATATTTGTTTTAAAAATTTTCCTTTTACCTCGGGAATATTGACAATGACAATCCCTGTCATTTTTGTATATTACTTAGAAAAAAGCACGGGTGTCAAGAAAATTTTAAAATATACGCTCAATAAATTCATAAAAATTTTAACAAAAACACGTTACCACAACCACAGATAAGTAACAGCACGATTTTTTCGTCCGAGATCAAGATCATGGGGATTGCCACAATCAGCTCTCATCTCTGAGGTTTCTTTATGAAAGATATCATAATCTTCACCAAAAATCACCGCTCTAAATCTACCCTCCTGTTCGCAGCACCATATTCTCACCGCTTCACGCAGTTTCCCTGTTCCATGTCCATGAATTATTTTTATACAGCGTGCGTTTCCTTCAAACTGGTGCCGACTTATTTCTGTTTCAAGCATATCAAGAGCAGAGTCCAGTGAGGATTTTTTATGACCAATGTCTAATATTTTTAACATTTTTATAAAACGTGAAACTTAAAATCCCTTTTAAATCATTCATTTACCAACCAAGGTCCAAACACCCTCCGTCAAAACCTAAACATAGCCATGATCGAATAGAGGATGATGTGCTTTTGAAAGTTTTATTAACACTCGGCCGTTTTCCATAGTTTGTCTATGATACACATTGTTCTTCTTAAATTTACGCATATAATGAATGCTTATCACACCCGCGATAGTATATTTTAGATCAATAGGCTTTTTCATTTTTAGTGACTAATACGATTATATCAAATAATCCTTCAACAAAAGCAACTTTGGGAATGGTACACAAAACCAACCCAGACAGGTTTGATAAAATTCTTAAAGGAAGTGTCTCAGCACAAAAAAAATGGCAACAACTCAGAGTTAAAGAAAGAGCAGATATACTTAAACAGGTACAGAAACAGCTTGTTAAAAAATCGGAAGAACTTATATCCCTAATTTCCGAAGAAACAGGAAAGCCATTCTGGGATAGTTTTATAGAAGTAATGACAGCGGTGGAGCACCTAAAATATATGTGTAGCCACGCACCCCTTATTTTATCACAAGAGAAACGGTCTCCTGGTATTTTTTTACACAAAAAAGCATATGTTCGATATTTTCCCCATGGAACAGCAGGAATCATTTCTCCATGGAACTATCCACTCATTCTTACAGCCTCCCCTGTTGTGGAGGCACTTCTTTCAGGGAACACAGTGGTGCTTAAGCCGTCCGAATTGACACCACTTACAGGTAACAAAATCAGACAAATTTTTTTAGAAGGAGGAATTCCTGAAGACGTATTTCAGGTTGTTCACGGATTTGGGGACACCGGGGCAGCGATGGTGGAGAGCCCCATGATAGATATAATTTGCTTTACGGGGAGCGTGAAGGTTGGTAGAGTTATTGCTGAGACCTGTGGCAAGAAACTGAAACCGTCTATTTTAGAATTAGGGGGGAGTGATCCCATGATTGTTTTAGAGGATGCGAACCTAGATCGCGCTATTTCTGCAGCTATATGGGGTGGTTTTTCAAATTGCGGCCAGACCTGTATTTCTGTGGAAAGAATTTATGTATTGGATTCGATTGCAGACTTATTTATTGAAGGTATTAAAAAGCAGGCACTAAACCTTACACTCTCTGACAACCTGGAAAACGCAGACTTAGGGGGCATGATAAATCAAAACCAGAAACAGGCTGTAAAATCTTTTCTTGATGAAGCCAGAGAGGAGGGAATCACGTTCCATTTAGATGACAAAGAGATAATGGAAGATAAGTCCTGTTTTTTACCCCCAACCATCATTGAATCGGACAAGAGCCCATCTTCGTTAATGCAATCTGAAATATTCGGACCAGTAATTACAGTGACCAGGGTTTATTCAGAAAAAGAAGCTATAAATAAAGCAAATTCTAGTGAATTTGGGCTAAGTGCTTCTGTGTTTTCAAAAAACTTAAGAAGAGCCCGAAGGGTTGCCAGCCAGATAAAGGCAGGCTCTGTTTGTATTAATGATATTAACTCGAACTATCTTTGCGCATCTCTTCCCTTTGGAGGAGTAGGTGTGTCCGGAATTGGGCGCGTACATGGTCCCGAGGGGCTCAAGGCATTTTCCCATGTTCAGGCGGTGTGTGAAGACAGGCTAGGATTTAAAAAAGAACTATGGTGGTTTCCTATATCGGATGTAACTAAAAAATGGTTTAAGAGGTTTTTTAAGTACTGGTATCGGTAAGAGGACTATTTCCCGGAGATGCGCTGTTTGTATTCCAGTCTTAAATCCAGAACGGCTCTTACATAATTTTTGTGATGGTTGTAGGCATAAACAGAGCCCCAGTTTTTTGAATCTGGTTCAAAGGACCCCCCGGTCTGATAACCGTTTTTTATTAGATAATTTGCAATACTTGCCATCACATCTGTCCAATCATTAAATCGGCGGACACCATCTTCATCAAAGTCAACAGCAAACCGGTTAAAACTTGAAGGAATAAACTGCCCGAATCCAAACGCGCCGGCATATGACCCGGTAATAGAGTGTACAGGGATGTTATCTTTATAACAGTAATCCAAAAACTCTGCTAATTCTTTTGATGCCCATTTTTTTTTCTTTGGCATAGCGTGAATGATTGTATACAAAGCACTGAACACATCATAACGGCCCGGATATGATCCAAAATTGCTTTCAATTCCTGTAATACTTAGAATTAAGAACGGATCCACTCCCAAGCTGTCCGAGATAGATTCAATCAATCTAGCATTAAGATTGTAAAACACAACCCCGTCGCTGATTCGTTTTTTGGTAAGAAATAATTTTTTGTATTCTGGATATTCTTTTTTCTCGTAGGCAAATTTAAATTTATCAGGAATATCCTCATATATCTTCACCAAATCTGAAGAAAATGAACTTATCACATAATCTAGGGGGATATTTTTAGCCTTGGTAAGGGGTAGTACGGTTTGAAACGCCAGATCGTCTTTTAGTTTTTTTGAGTTGGCCCCAAAAACAAGATTCAGGCCAAAAAAAGCAGTGAGCAAGAAGGTGTTTTTGTTTTTCAATGTTATAAATAATTGATGAATATATTATATAAAATTAATTTCCTTAATACATGATACAATAGAACTTATATTTTTGGAGGAAGATAAAATAATTGTGTAACCTTCAGGTGTATTTTTTAGTAATTCAAACAAGGAAGCAATGAAAAAATTATCCACAACACTTTTTGTAGTTATCAGCACTTTACTTTTTTCTCAGGACACCAAGGAATTCCACATAAAGAGCGGTGACAGGGTTTCCGGTGTGGTGACAGAAGAAACCGATAGTACATACACCCTTGAAACAGCCTTTGGTTCTGTGACTATAAACAAAAAAGATATAAGGCAACAGGAAGTATTTATTTTTCTAAAATCCGGAGATAAATTGCGGGGAATAATATTATCTGAAAGTGAGGAAGGTGTCAATGTGAAAGCTCAATTTGGAGAAGTGTTTATCAGTCGCGATAAAATAGAGCGCATCGACTTTAAAAGTATGGGAACTGACCGCAGTGGTTTTTCCCGGCCTGGAAAAACGGAACGGGGGCGCTGGTATTATGGAAACGAGCGCCTTATCGACATTTATTTTGATCCCACGGGCTATACACTGGAAGAAAACGTTCTTTATTTAAGCGGTCTTTCTTGGGGCTATGGCCTGTCCGAAAAGGTTCACATAACATCTAAATGGGGTGGTTATTTTTTTGGGGACCTAAATTTTCGACCAAAATATATGCTATTTAAAAAAGGAGACGTTAAATCAGAAAAAGCTATGTCAATTGGCTTTCATTATCATATGCGTGGCAAACCAAACAAGTATGAACTAAAAGACAGGCTTCATTATGACAGTTATAGTGGAGATGAACCAGACAAAGAATGGGTACAGGTAGGTTCTGAATTAATTGAAGAAGACTATGATAATGATGGTGAAATTGATGAAATATATTATGATGAAGATCTTGTGGGAGGTGAAATGTTTTTTGAGGTTTTTAGCGCTTACACCATATCTAATTTAAAAAAGTCAGGACAGGGGCGCATTAACCATACTGTGGGTGCAACAATAACGTCATATCCAGGATATGACCCGATGCCCCGGGTGTTTTATGCGATCAATGCAGATGCCCGCCGAAAACTAAAGCTCATCTTTGAAGTGTTTTATGATCCCTACTGGGCATCAAACTTGGAGTGGGTGGATGGAGATAATATTTCGGACATCGAGTTTGATTTTGGTTTCATATATGCTTATAACGAACATTTCAGAGTGGGTATTCATTTTCAGCGGCCGTTTATTGCTTTTTATTATAAATTTTGATAAAACACAACCCTGTTGAACATCTCTATAAACAAAATTTTCATTCTCACTGTTTCTCTTTTATCACTAAATCTGTTGATCGGCCAAGAGAAACAGATATATTGGATTTATACATATACCAGTGAATTAAAAGATTATCACATAACTGGTATAGAAACTGACCAGCTTTTATTAAACAACGGCAGCTGGGACGCAAAGATTTCTTTGGAAGAAATTCAATTAATTTCTACTCCACCGGGAGCGAGCCCACTCGGACAAATAATCGGGGGAACAATCGGAGGATAAGGTGGTATTTGTGTTGGGGCTATTGGTGGTATGATTGCTTTTAGAGGCCAAGAAAACGGTGTAAGGGCTTTTGTACTTGCCGGTGTTTTAGGTGGAATATATTACGGTAAAAGACTTGGGGGTAATTTACTAAAAGGAGAACCAGAAATACTGGCAGATATGACTATGTGGACCGTGGAGGAAAAAAGGGAGTGGATTCAATACAATTTGATAGGTTCCTACTAATATAAAGAACCTGAAATTGTATGTAGGTTTTGTCTGTATTAATATGGAAAAAAAGAAAACATATTATTGACTTAACCCAGTAAACACAATTTTCACATTCATTTTTGGTGAAAGACACACACACAGTTAACCCCCTTTTGCTGGTTGTTGCCCTTTTATCGGTCAGTTCTTCATCAATTATTGTCAGATTCCTTCCTGATGTTTCTGCAGTTGTCATTGCATTTTGGCGAATGGGACTGGCGTCACTTATCCTTTGGGCCTATAGCGGGTTTAAAAATCAGGGAAGGTTAAAATCAAAGTGGAGACTTCCTGTTATAATTGCAGGAATATTTCTTGGTTTTCACTTCGCTTTTTTCTTTTCCGCAGTTAAACTCACAAAAATCTCCAATGCAACCTTGCTGGGGACAACCGCACCACTATTTACTTTGTTTATTGAGGTGTTTTTTATGAAGAGGCGCTTTCCACTAATAACTCTTTTTGCAATTTTGATTTCAATTTTAGGTGTAGCGATAGTTCATGGGTTTTCTGTGGATTTCAATTCAAAAGAAGCAAAAGGTAATCTCCTTGCGGTCTCCTGTTCAGTATGTATTGCACTGGTTTTTTTAATTGCAGAAAAAGTGAGGAAAACCACATCAACAATTATTTATAGCAGACACCTTTTTATGATAGCAGCAATGACGCTTATAATACTTTCTTTAATCAGGGGAGATCATTTATTTGATTTTTCAGGAACAGATTTTATTTATTTTCTCGCGCTGGGATTTTTCCCATCTATTTTAGGACACGCTATACTTAATTATTCAATTAAATTTTTACCGCCGTCAGTTGTTTCTTCGGTACCCCTCGGTGAAACCATTATTGCCTCCACAGCTGCTTATTTTATTTTTTTCGAACCCATACCCCTTAACACTGCCATAGGAGGAACCTTGACATTAACAGGTTTATTTATTCTGAACTTTAGAAATCGGGGAGCCCGTTTTTCTTCTGATGCTCGTTTATAGTTTTGTTATTTTCAAAAGACCCATGCATATCTTCAGGCAGAAGGGCGGCAATCCTGCACATAATCTCAGCTCCAACTTCATTCAGGTCACGTTCTTTATTATTTTTTGATTTTGATAATTCAAAAGGACCGAAGGGCTTTCCTATTCTAATATTAACTGATGGGCGAACACCCTTGAACATCATTTCCCAGGCATTTTCTAAACCAGTAATTCCAACAGGAAGCAGGCGTGTTTTTCCGGTGGCAGAAAGAAAAGCAGCACCATTTTTTGCTGGTCGAAGAACATTAGATAAAGATGTTCCTTCGGGGAAAATACCTAAAATCTCACCGTTTTTAAGTGCTCGAATTGAATTTTTTATTGTGGAGGGCGCTAAGTTGCTACGGTCCGTAGGAATAAATCCATATATAAATGGGGCCCAAATAAATTGTGTCTCAATTACTTGATCACTTGCCGCCAAGAAAGTGATAGGTTTTTGGAGTGCGTGTATTACAAAGACTGGATCGATATAGCTAAAGTGATTGATAACGACAATATATGGTTTTTTGTCCGGGATATGATGCCGCCCTAATATTTTAACCCGCGCACCAAGACTACATAGAAACATAGCGAGATATCCCAAAAGGTATCGCACCCAAAGGGGCCTTGGTGAATAACTATCTAAAGACTGGTTTTTCTTTTTTATATCTATTTTAATTGATGCTATAGGGCCAGAACATCAGACTAGAGTTTCTTTTCCCTTTTAAACCAGATTTAAAGTGAGTTAAAAAGGAAGGTCATCATCAGAAGTATCATTTCCCTCTTGGGAAGCGCTCCCCGTACCAACCTTTTTACCTAACATGGTTATTTCGTTTCCAACTACCTCTGTTTTATATTTTTTTGTTCCACTGTCATCTTCCCACGAACGGGTTTGGAGCCTTCCCTCAAGATAAACCAATTGCCCTTTTTTAAGATACTCTCCAGCAAACTCTGCTCGTTTTCCAAACAAAACACAGCTATGCCATTCGGTATGATCACGATACTCCCCTTCCGAGCTTTTCCTAGATTCATTTGTTGCTAAATTGAAATTTGCAACGGCAGTTCCAGAAGGAGTAAACCGTGTTTCCGGGTCTGCCCCAATATGTCCCACTATGACAACTTTATTTACACTTCCTTTTTGCATGACACCCCTCTATTCTTATTGGTTATTTGATATTTCATTCAACAAAAATTAATAGAAAAACGGAAATAATGAAAGCAGTCTCTATATCGTTATTAGCATAATTTTGTGCGAATCATATCCAATGTTTTATCCTGAAAAATAAATCTAATTGGCAAACTGTAGATTTCGTTGGACAGGCTTAAAGCAATATTTTTGTCGGACACAGAACACAGTTTAATCATGTCCTTTTCAGTTGTTAAAATATAATCACATTT